>JAVVEP010000010.1:340-1123 GCA_032250735.1 Gammaproteobacteria bacterium | reverse complement strand
ACCACAGCGAGGTCATCGGCAGCTGCGAGTCCTGCCATGACGGGGTGATCGCCATCGGCAAGTCTGCCACGCATATTCCCACTATGGCGTCGTGTAATAATTGCCACACCACGGTCGACTGGCAAGTGGGCGCGTTTGATCACTCGACCACCACTGAGACCTGCATCACCTGCCACAACGGCGCCACCGCCACCGGCAAGAGCGCGACGCACATCAGCAGCACGGATATCTGTGAGGCCTGCCACGTGGACACGGCCTGGGTGCCGATCACTACCGTGGATCACGCCCAGGTACTGGGCAACTGCGAGTCCTGCCATGATGGGGTGATCGCCACCGGCAAGAGCGCGACGCACATCAACACCACGGATATCTGCGAGGCCTGCCACGCCAGCACCGCCTGGACCCCGGTCAACCCGCTGGTGGATCACGCCCAGGTGCTGGGGACTTGCGCGTCCTGTCACGACGGCGTGATCGCCATCGGCAAGCACGCCACCCACATCACCACCACCGAGGCCTGCGACACCTGCCACACCACCACCGACTGGCTGGTAGCCGCGTTTGACCACAGCACCACCACCGAGACCTGCATCACCTGTCACGACGGCGCCACCGCCACCGGCAAGACCGCCACGCACATCAACAGCACCGACATCTGCGAGGCCTGCCACGTCAGCACCGCCTGGACCCCGGTCAACCCGCTGGTGGACCACGCCCAGGTGCTGGGCAGCTGCGCGTCCTGTCACGACGGCGTGATCGCCATCGGCAAGCACGCCACCCACATCA
>JAVVEP010000010.1:0-240 GCA_032250735.1 Gammaproteobacteria bacterium | reverse complement strand
TCAGCACCGCCTGGACCCCGGTCAACCCGCTGGTGGACCACGCCCAGGTGCTGGGGACCTGCGCGTCCTGTCACGACGGCGTGATCGCCATCGGGAAGTCTGGCAGCCATATCAATACGTCTGATATTTGCGAGGCCTGTCATAACAGCACAGCATGGGTGCCGGTCTTTATCGTGGACCACAATCAGGTCAATGGCACCTGCGCGAGCGCCGGCTGTCACAGCCTGCCCGGTGGCCACA
>JAVVEP010000009.1 GCA_032250735.1 Gammaproteobacteria bacterium | reverse complement strand
GGGGTCAACTCCGAACAGGCCTATCGAGACCTGTTGCAGGCAGACGATGCCGAACCCGTGCGGGTGTTTATCGCCCACATGGATCACCCCGGGTTTCATGGTGTCCGCTGGCTGGACGCGCATCGACTGGCGATAAAATGGCACGGCGGCTCGCCGCTCAAACACCTCGGCGGCGCCCAGCTGTGGCTGGCGGATGAGGCGCAACGCCTGACCGGCGGTGGGCTGACGGCAAGGCTCAGTAAGCCCCGATTGCTCAAGGCCGGCTGGGCCATGGACACCGCCGAGGTGATCATCCATCAGCCCGATGGCGTCTCCCTGCGACAGCGTTACCCCGGTAAAAAGGCGGGCCAGTTATTCGGCGGTTTTTCCTTTCGCCAGGATGCCTGGACCAGTGGCAAACGGCTGTACACCCGCGCCGCCGATGATCTCGTCGGTGTGTTTGCCATTGTCACCCTGGCCATCGAGATGCATCGGCGTGGCGCCGGTGTGCCCTTCATCGGGCTGCTGACACGGGCCGAAGAGGTGGGGTTTGTGGGCGCGATCCAGCATCTTGAGCTGGGCTGGTTGCAGGTCGCACAGCGGCCCGTGGTGTGCGTCAGTCTGGAGGCGTCGCGAACCCTGCCCGGTGCGCGGGTGGGCAAGGGCCCGGTGGTGCGGATGGGGGATCGTCGGACCATCTTCGACAGCGGCGCCTCACAGGTGCTGTCCATGCTGGCCGAGCAGGTGCTGCCGGGTCGTCACCAGCGCCGCCTGATGGATGGCGGCGCCTGCGAGGCGACCGCCGCCACCGCCTGGGGCCTGCCGACCATTGGCATCACCCTGCCATTGGGCAACTACCACAATCAGGGCTTCGAGGGCGGAATGGATTGCCCCCATCCTGAGGGACCGGCACCGGAATTTGTGCACCTGGATGACATCGACGGTGAATTACGGCTCTGTCGCGCGCTGATGCGCCGTCGCCTGGAGTGGTCCGATCCCTGGTCGAAAACACGCCGGCTCTTGCAGAAAAATGCCCGAGGTTACAAGGCCCTGTTTTAGTCCGGCTGTCTCATGCGTGCGTGGGATACTTGCTATAGTGTCATCAACGACCCGATATGGCAGGGGCATTTACGAAATATCCGGGTTAGACCTCCTGCTTATCCGATTTTATTCTCAGGCATTCAGCCGGCATTCAGTTTCAGCGGTGTAATTTAACCCCCATCAACACAATTTAGCTTGTTAACTGGTGAGGAGTAGCTTGATGAAGGCATTATTTTTGGGAATGGGCATGACGGCAGCGTTGGTTTCGGGCAGTGCGATGGCCGATCTGGACCTGGCGAAAAAAAGCGGCTGTCTGGCCTGTCACAGTGTAGAAAAGAAGATTGTGGGTCCTGCCTGGGCGGACGTTGCCAAAAAATACGCCGGTGATGCCTCTGCCAAGGCAAACCTGATCGCCAAGGTGAAGGCTGGCGGTAAGGGTGTGTGGGGCCCGGCACCGATGCCTCCCTACTCACCCCGCGTCTCTGATGCCGACATCGAAAAGATGGTGGATTTTGTATTGGCCCTCGGCAAGTAATCCTGCGGATTATTTCTGAGCGCTAGATTTTTCAGTATTACTTTCTCCAGGACAGGGAAACGGCATTCTACCCCCTAGGTGCCTGGTCCGATCCTTCTTGGGTGTACCATCACCCACGGTTTGCTTGAGGCGAGTGATCCTCGCCTCAAGCGGGCCATCTTTTTTACCACCGCTTTTCATACTGCATTCCCTTGATAGCCGCTGTTGCCGGTTCCCGGCATGGCCTGCCTGCGTGGTTGTTCCTTTCGTGTAATACTTTACGCCGTATAGATGTGTGGTGAGGTTATCCTGTTTTTGCCGATGCCGCCTTCGGGTGGTTGGCATTGTGCTTCTCACCCTAAACCTCAAACGATGGTCGGTATTCGGTTTATGAAAGATGGTGTGCGATAGATGCGTATTTTAATCGTTGAAGACGAAGATCAATTGCGTGAACAATTATCGGTACGTCTGCGCCAGGAAGGTTTCGCCGTGGATCTGGCGGCCGATGGCCGTGAAGGCTTATTCATCGGGCGGGAGTATCCGGTGGATATCGGCGTGGTGGATCTGGGACTGCCAAAACTGTCGGGTATCGAGATGATCCGCAGTCTGCGGGCAGCGGGGCGCAAGTTTCCGATTCTGATTTTGACCGCCCGTGACCGCTGGCAGGACAAGGTGGAAGGCCTCGACGCCGGTGGTGATGACTATCTGGTCAAACCGTTTCATATGGAAGAGTTGGTGGCCCGGATCAAGGCCCTGTTGCGGCGTGCGGTCGGCTGGTCGCAGTCGCTACAGAAATTCGGGCCGTTGTCGCTGGACTCCTCGGCGCAGCAGGTCAGCCTGCGCGGCGAGCCGGTGGAACTGACAGCCTATGAATATCGGGTGTTGGAATACCTGATGGTACGCAGCGGCAGCGTGGTGTCGAAAACGGAATTGACCGAACACATTTATGACCAGGATTTTGATCGTGACAGTAACGTCATTGAAGTTTTTGTGGGGCGTCTGCGGCGCAAGCTGGATCCGGATAATTCGCTGGGCATGATCGAAACCCTGCGCGGTCGCGGTTATCGTTTTTCATTGCCCGCCACCGATGCGGAGGGGGAAAAATAGCGAGCCATGTTATCGCTTAACCTTCGGGTCCTGATCGCTGCCAGCGCGATACTCTCCAGCTTTTTCGGTCTCGCCGGGTTTACGCTTGACCGTGTCTATCGCAGTACCCTGGAACAATCCATGGAAGAGCAGTTGCAGGGTCATGTCTATGCACTGATCGCCACCGCCGGCCTGGATGAGAAGGGTTTGATGCAGATGCCCGCGACCGTGCCGGATGCCCGTTTCTCTGATCCGGGTTCTGGCCTCTATGCCCAGGTGATCAGTAACAGTGGTCGCTGGATGTGGACGTCAGAGTCCATGAAGGGCATGGATATTCCCTTTACTGATCGCCTCGCCCGTACCGAGCATACCCGAAGCATCATCACCGATGACGCTGGTCGGCAACTCTATCTGTTCAGTTATGGCGTGGAATGGAGTGATGCCAATGATCCACGACAGGCGTTTACCTTCAATGTCGCCCGGGATATGACGGATTTCAATGCCAGACTCACGGAATTCCGGCGTAGCCTGTGGGGCTGGTTGGGAGGCGTGGCGCTACTGTTGCTGGCCGTGCAGGGGACGATTCTGCGCTGGGGCCTTTCGCCGCTTAAACATGCCGCGGAAGAGCTTTCTGCCATCGCGGCGGGCCGGCAGACCCGATTACAGGAACAGTATCCCCTGGAGCTGCGCACGCTAACCGGAAATATCAATACCCTGCTTTCGCAACAGCAGGAGCATCTGGAACGCTATCGACATACTCTGGGTGATCTGGCGCACAGCCTGAAAACGCCGCTGGCGATTTTACAAAGTGCGGTGGAAAGCGGTCGCGCGAATCAACCGCTGTCCAGAGTGGTGCAGGAGCAGGTGGAGCGCATGAACCAGATTACCGGATACCAGCTGCAGCGCGCGGCGACCTCCGGCTGGACCGCGCTGGCCGCGCCGGTGGATGTGCGGGAGGCCACCCGCAAGGTGTTTGCCGGGCTCAACAAGGTGTATGCCGACAAGCAGGTGGAGGCCCGTTATGACGTCGACGCCACGGTTGAATTCCATGGCGACGAGGGAGACCTGCTGGAAATTATCGGCAACCTGGTGGATAACGCCTACAAATGGTGTGACCGGCGGGTGAGACTGGTTGCCCGCAATCAGCCCGGCCGGATCGAGGGACAGCAGGATTTCCTGCTGTGTGTGGAGGATGATGGCGACGGGGTGGCTGCGGATATGGTGCGTTACGTGTTGCAACGCGGCAGGCGTGCCGATACCGATATCGCCGGTCATGGAATTGGCCTGTCGATTGTGAATGACATTGCACAGGTCTATGGCGGCAGCCTGGAGATCGGCACCAGTGCGCTTGGTGGGGCGTGCGTTACCGTGTGGTTGCCGATGCCGGTGGTGAACGGCGTGGAGAAAAGTCCCGACTTAAAGTCGAGGTTGTAAGTCGCGAGCCGGCCGGCTCAACCGGTATGGCGCAAAAATCGCGGCCCGGAAAAAGCGATGGCGGGCTACCGTTGCCCGGTAGCCCGCCATCGTGGTCGCCGCTGTGCGGATCAGTCCTGACGATAAGGACTGTTGGAGCTGTAAATCTGGATGACCAGATAAACCAGCAGGATGCCGGCAATCGATCCAACTACAGTTACCATACTGGTCAAAAAATCTATCATTGATCACTCCTCAAAGTAGCCCTGCAAATCGTGTTGCACTTGTGACGGGTCATACGGGGCTGCGCACCGTGTTTTGGTTATTTTTTATCGGTCGTGGCGGGTTGTCTCAACATACCCCTCAACATACCCACTGCGAAAAAGTACTCATCAAAACAACCGCACGGATTCATGCCGGTTATTCAGTGGCTTTATGTTGCCCTAAGTTTTATTTCACATCAAGCGGCGTGGCGGCAAGCCGGGGCTGTGCTGCCGAGGACAGTGGCATGCTGTCTTTCCAATACCCCAGTCTGCCCTGTGGACCGAGTTGCGCCATCTCCACGCTTTGCAACACACCCTGATCATCCATACCACCGGCGACGTAGACGGTGGTTCCCGAGAGCGCCACGGCCGTGGCACTGCGTTTGTGATTCAGGCTCTTGAGTGGGGACCAGGCGCGCGGCTGACCGTTGGCGCGGACCGTGGCCATTTCGACCGTGGCCAGTCGGCGGATGCCGTCATGTCCCCCCAGCAGATAAAGGTGATCCTCCAGGGCGAAGGCGGAGGCAATAAACCGGGGCTGCAACAGGCGCGACTCGGCGACCTGCCAGGGCGCCAGCCAGCCATCCGCGCCGATGGTGGTCGATTCCACGTCGCCGTAACTCATGGGGCCGCCCTTTTCGACGTGACCGCCGAGTAAAAACAGACGCCTGCCCAGGGTCGCTGCGGCGTGAATATAGCGATCGACCTTTGCCTGTTCCGGGTCAAGCCGCCACTGGCCGGGGTCGGCCGGGTTGTCCGGCTCGAGGTGTTCGATGGACTTGAGAAACCGGCCATTGTAGCCGCCGATGGCGTACAGCCGATTATCCACCACGCTGGCCTTCAGGCCGCGCCGGGGGGTGGTGAGATAGCTGTGATGCTGCCAGGCCTGGAGGCTGCCGTCCGGGTTGATTCTGGCGCGTTCGACAGAGGCCAGCGGGACATTGTCATCCCCCAGCGAACCGCCGCCGCCACCCAGGGCATAGAGGTAGTCCCGATGAATGGCGGCCGCCAGATAAAAACGCCCCTCGCGCAAGGCGCTGGTCGTCTGCCACGGGCCTAGCCGGCCATCGGCCAGAATGGGGGCATATTCGACGGGCCGTACATAGCGCCCCCGGGCATCGACGCCACCCACCACATACAGGTAGCCATTGGCCGTGGCGGCGGCCAGGGCGCGGCGGGGATACTGAAAAGGCTTTAGCTCCTGCCAGCCCTCCCGCCAGTCTGTTTGTGAACTCTTCGGGACACCTCTTTGCAAATCAAAGGGAGACGAAGTCTCCCGTTTGTTGAGGCCGATGAAGAGCAGGGCGGCGACCAGTAACAGCAGGCCCAGCAGGGGGAGTGTCCGCGATGGAGGAGGATTAGACATGGTTATAAATCAATATATTACAGTTACTTGTTAAGGTAGATTGTTGAGAATAGCGGGGCCTGACTTCACCAGGCCGCCGGTGATTGAGTTTACAGGGACAGTGGAGGATCATATAGTGTGAGTGGTATCAGGGGCGCGCCACAGGGTATCGGCACGGCGAGACGAGGCTCTTATTATTCTACGTAAAAACAATGTGATGCCTCGTATTGTTAATCAATATTTTGAGGCCTTGGGGATGGGCCGAGATGAGGAAATTTGCAGGATTGGCATGAGATGAGCGAAAAGGGTTCCAGGGATGAATTGCAGGCGGTATCGCCGGCGGCCGAATCGGCGCCGGCAATCGCCCGTCTGTGTTACGTCGACGACAGCCGTACCTCGGCCTATGTGGTGCGACGCCTGTTACAGCCCTACGGTTATCGGGTCGACCATTTTTCATCCGCCGAGCCCGCCTTCGTCGCCCTCATCCAGCAGGACTATGACCTGCTGCTGACCGATCTCAAGGTGTCGGCCACCGGCATGGATGGCGACGACCTGATTCGCACGCTGCGCAATAGCGGCCATGCCAAAATCAGCAAACTGCCGATTATCGTGATCACCGGGGCCTCGGACGCGCAGAGCCTGGTGGACGTGTACGATGCCGGCGCCAATCAGGTATTGAAAAAGCCGGTCAATGCCGATGAGCTCGATGGGCACATTCGGCGTTTCCTGTTTGATGGCCGGCAGCTGCCTACGGCGCCGCCCGATAACACGGTGGTCAGCTTGCCTACCGCACATCGCCCGTCACCCGTGCCACATCCACGGCCGCTACAACCCGTCGACCGGCCCCCGTCTCCGACGTCCCTGATCGATTCCGTGCCGGTGTTGACCACGGCTGCCATCGATGTGCGCGCTACGGCGGGGAAAACACCGGCGCCAGCCTCGCCGGTCAAAGCACACGTGCCTCCAGAGACTGCCGCCGCGACAACCACGGCGGCAGCGTCCAGGCAAAAACCGACACCGCCGTCTGAGCCTGCCATTGATGCACAGGCCCATGCCGCGCCCACTGCCACTGTCGATGACACTCCCGACCCGCACCAGGAAGAGCCGGTGATTATTGAGCCCGGTGAGCGGCCCGGCCGGCGTGCCGCCGACACCAGGGTGCCGTCTGATGAGAATATTCTGCAGGACCTGGATCAATATGCCCTGGTGGTGACCGAGCGTTCCGGCCTGCTGGAGCGCTCCGGTATCGTCGGATATCTGCACTCCCTGATCGAGCTGGTGGGGGCGCGGAATTTGCTCAGGCGCGTGTTGATTTCGGCCGCCGTGCTGCTGCTGCTGATTACCGGCTGGAGCCTGTATTTCAATCAGGGGCTCCCGGTAGAAACCGCGTTGGTGGAATCGGGCGAAATTTTCCAGTCGATCAGCGTACCCGGTCGTATCGTGAGCAAGCAGCGGGTCGATGTGAGCCCGGCCCGCTCGGGACGGTTGATCGAAATCCTGGCCAGGGAAGGCGACAAGGTCACCAAGGCCCAGGTGCTTGCCCGGCTGGATGATCGCGAGCTGTTGAGTCGCCTGAACAGCTCAAAGGCAATCCTTTCCAATGCCCGCGAGGACATCGTGCTGGCGGAGCGTACCCTGGCCCGGTTACAGAAGGCGCACGCCAAGGGCGCGGTGGCACGACGTTTTGTGGAAGATGCCGAAATCGATCTGCGCTCGGCAAAAACCCGGGCCGGTGTAGCGCTGGAAGAGGTACGCAGCGCAACACTGGATGTGGGTAGCCAGCAGATCAAGGCCCCTTTTGATGGCACCGTCACCGCCCGGCTTGCGGAGATCGGCCAATGGGTCGGGCCAGCGGATAGCCTGTTTACCCTGGTGGACGAGTCGCAGCGGGAAATCGAGGTGCGGGTCGATTCCGCCGACAGTGTGGCGATTGACGTGGGACAGGTGGTGGCGGTATCGAGTGATGCCTTTCCCGGCCTGGAGTGGGAGGAATCGGTGGTGCGGCTGGGCACGGCGACGGATAACAAGAGCAACGCAAACTCGGTGAAGGTCTATATTAGCCTGGGTAAAGACGCACCCCTGCTGCGCATCGGCCAGCAGGTGGACACGGATATCCGCACCGCCTGGAATCCCAATACCCTGAAGGTTCCCTTTGAGGCCTTGATCAATCGTGATGGCCAGACCCTGGTGGCGGTGCTGGAGGCGGGACGGGTGCGGATGAAGACGGTGGAGACCGGTATCGAAGATTTTGCCATGGCGGAAATCAAGCAGGGATTGAATGAAGGCGAGATGGTGATCCTCTCCAAGGGCCGGCTGCTACAGAATGGTGATCGAGTGCATCCTGCGCGGGCGGGTAGGTAATCCTGACCCTGCTTGCTGATGCGCCATGGACCTGTGCTGGGTGCGCGGCTGCAATGTATTCCGGTTACTAACAACATCGCATGATTCAACTCCATTGTGTTTCCAAAACCTACTATCGGGGCGATCTTCCGCTGCCGGTGCTGAACAACATTTCGCTACAGATCAAGCAGGGCGAATTTGTTGCCATCATGGGTCCCTCGGGCTCGGGCAAGTCCACCCTTCTCAATATTCTCGGCTGTCTGGATACGGCGGATCAGGGCGTTTATCGGCTGGATGGGAAACCCGTGCAGGCCGCCAACGAAGACGAGCTGGCGCGCATCCGCAATCGCTGGATTGGCTTTGTGTTCCAGTCATTCAATCTCATACCCCGCATCGATGCCCTGCATAACGTGGAACTGCCCATGGTCTATGCCGGCGTGCCGCCGGTGGTCCGCAGAAACCGTGCCCTGGCGGCGCTGAAGATTGTCGGTCTGGCCGACCGCGCCCAGCATATCCCCGCGCATCTATCGGGTGGCCAGCAACAACGGGTCGCCATTGCGCGCTCCATTGTGAATGATCCGACGATTATTATCGCCGACGAGCCGACCGGCGCACTGGACTCAAAGACCAGTCACGACATCATGCGAATTTTTCAGCAGCTACAGGCCAGCGGCAAAACGATCGTGATGGTGACCCACGAAGACGAGATCGGCGCCTACGCACAACGTATTGTGCGTGTGCGCGACGGATCCATTGTCGATGCGGATGGGAGCCGGCCAGCATGAACGGTCTGCACAGCAGCATATTTCACGATGTCTTCTGGCAGGCCATATCGTCCCTGAAAGAGAACCGCCTGCGCACTGTGTTGAGTATTCTGGGCATCACCATCGGTATCTGTGCAGTGATGGTGGTGGGAACGGTTAGCCAGGGTGTCAAAAAATATGTCTACCAGGAATTAGATACCTATGGACTGGAAACCCTGTGGATATACCGCAAATGGGAAGACGAGGATCCCTTTCGCACGGTCAGGGAAGGCAGCGGCATTGATAATGACGATCTCAAATATCTGCGCTCCTGCTGCGCGTCGGTTAAACGGGTTTCGCCCGTAGTTTATATTGATGGCGACGTGGTGATGCGTTCAAAAGGCGATTTTTCCAAGATCAACCTGGAAGGCGTGGGCATTCACTATATCGGCATCAATAATGACCGGGTGATACAGGGGCGGGATCTGCGCCTGGAAGATATACAGCGGCGCAAGCCGGTGGCGATTATCGGTACCGCGATCCGGGATGAGATGTTCGGTAAGCATACAAACCCCCTCGGACAAATATTGCGCTGGGGCGAGGTGCGTCTGACCGTGGTCGGCATGCTGGAAGAAAAGAATCGCGATATTCTGGGCCAGCTCGGCACCGACGATTATGATGTCAATAAAAGGGTGCTGATTCCCTACACCCTGTACCAGCAGCAACTCGGCTCTAAAGATATACAAACCCTGCAGGCCGAGGCCGTGAGCGTTGCAGAAACCAAGAAGGCGCTCAAGGAGCTGACCGAGCTGCTGCATCGGCGGCATAACGCGAACTTTGAATATGCGACCGAGAGCATGGAAGGCTGGATTGAAACGGCCGAGGATCTATTACGGAATATTTCCTTCGTGGGTCTGATTGCCGCCCTGATATCCCTGCTGGTGGGCGGCATGGGCATCATGAATATCATGAGCACATCGGTCGTGGAGCGCACCCGCGAGATTGGTGTGCGAAAGGCCCTCGGCGCCTATCGCCGGGATATCCTCGCGCAGTTCCTGCTGGAGGCCACCGTGGTCAGCGTCATCGGCGGTATCCTGGGCATGATCCTGGGCATCTTCGCCGGTTTCGGCATCAGCTACCTCAGTGGCTATGCCCTCGGCGTGTCATGGTCATCCGCCGTGATGGCCGTATTAGTATCCATCGCCGTCGGCATGGTCTCCGGTTATTACCCCGCCCATCGGGCAGCCAGCCTGAAACCGGTGGATGCCTTGCGGTATGAGTAGCGGCGCCCCATGTCTCGTAATGACGCTTACCTTTAATGATTTACCCTATTGGCATGTTAACTGCATATTTATGGATCGAATGTGCGCTTTAAGAATTAGCATGTATAAGTTATTGATTTTGCATGATTCTCAATAAATGGCGGTGACGGATGTTTGACGGAAAGTCAGTTTTAATAACCGGTGGCACCGGCTCTTTCGGTAATCAATATACCGAGACCTTACTGACTCGGTATAAACCGAAGCGCCTGGTGATCTTCTCGCGTGATGAACTTAAGCAGTATGAGATGCAGCAAAAATTTAATAGCTCTGTTATGCGGTATTTCATTGGTGATGTGCGCGATGGAGAGCGGATCAAACAGGCGATGCGCGGCATAGACTATGTAATACATGCAGCGGCACTTAAACATGTGCCGGCGGCTGAATATAATCCCATGGAGTGTATCAAGACCAATATTCATGGCGCGCAGAACGTGATTGAAGCCGCCCTAGATAACAATGTCGAAAAAGTGATTGCCTTATCAACCGATAAGGCTGCGAATCCAATAAATCTTTATGGAGCCACAAAATTGGCTTCAGATAAGTTGTTTGTTGCTGCCAACAATATTGTTGGTAGCCACCGCACACGGTTCGCTGTGGTTCGCTACGGCAATGTGGTGGGCTCGCGTGGCTCAGTGGTGCCGTTCTTTAAGAAACAGATTGCTGATGGTGCGCGAGAACTGCCTATCACTGATCCACGCATGACCCGATTCTGGATAACTCTCCAGCAAGGCGTGGATTTCGTATTAAAGAATTTTGGGCGCATGCAGGGTGGAGAAATATTCGTACCCAAGATTCCTTCGGTGAGAATCGTGGATTTGGCCGAGTCGATTGCGCCAGGCGTGGCGCACAAAGTCGTGGGAATCAGGCCAGGTGAGAAACTGCATGAAGTGATGTGTCCTGCCGATGATTCACATCTTACGCTGGATTTTGATGATCACTACGTGATTCGTCCCAGTATCAAGCTGACTGGGGCGGTCGATTATGCATGCAATCTTCTTGTGGAGCGCGGTGTGCCTGTGCCGCAGGGTTTCTGCTATCACTCGGGCGACAATGGCGTGTTTCTAACTGTACCCCAGTTGCAAGACATGAACGGTACTAACTAACGATGATCCCCTACGCGCGTCAGCACATTTCACAGGATGATATCGACAGCATCACTGCGGTATTGCAATCCGACTGGCTCACGCAAGGTTCTGTTGCGCCCCGGTTTGAGCAGGCTGTGGCTGACTATTGCGGGGCGAAATATGCTATTTCGACCAATAGTGCTACTTCTGCCCTGCACTTGGCGTGTCTGGCTGCCGGACTTGGACCCGATGATCGTCTATGGACATCAGCCAATACTTTCGTTGCATCGGCCAACTGTGGCCGTTACTGCGGCGCGCAAGTCGATTTCGTAGATATCGATCCGGATACGTATTGTATATCTCCCAGTGCCCTGGATAAAAAGCTCTCTGAGGCCGATGCCAGCGATACCCTGCCCAAGGTGGTGATAGCTGTGCACTTCGCCGGACAGTCCTGCGATATGCAACGCCTGCATGCGTTATCCCAACGCTATGGATTTTTACTGATTGAAGACGCTGCACATGCGATCGGCGGCGAGTACCAGCAGCAGAAAATCGGTGGGTGTGCCTATTCGGATATGACCGTGTTCAGCTTTCACGCCGCAAAGGTCATCACAACTGCGGAAGGAGGGATGATCGTTACCAACTCGGCGGCTTATGCCGAGAAGCTGGCCCTGCTGCGTAGTCATGGAATCACTCGCAATCCCCAGCACTTCATCTGCAAAAGTGAGGGTGAGTGGTACTACGAACAGCATGAGCTTGGCTACAACTACCGCATGAATGAAATCCAGGCGGCCCTGGGTCTGAGCCAACTCCAGCGCCTTGACGAATTCGTTTTCAGGCGGCGTAGCCTGGCGGCATGCTATCAGCACTTGCTGGACGATTTACCAGTCAAGTTGCCGTGGCAGCATCCGGACACCAACTCGGCATGGCACCTCTATGTCATCAGGATCGACGCCGCTGAGAACACCCGCAGCAGGGCCGAGGTGTATGCCGTCATGAAGGCAGCTGGCATCGGTGTCAATGTGCACTATATACCCGTCCACATCCAGCCCTATTACCGCCAGCTCGGGTTTTGTTGGGGAGATTATCCGGAAGCGGAGCGTCACTATCAGGAGGTCATTACCCTGCCGCTGTTTTTCACCATGACCGATGCACAGCTGAATCAGGTGGCCGAGAAACTACGGGAGGCTCTGTCGTGAGACTGGCGGTCATTCCAGCGCGCGGCGGCAGTACACGCATTCCCCGGAAAAATATTCGTGTGTTTGTAGACAGGCCCATCATCGCCTATTCGATCGAGGCCGCACTGACATCGGGATTGTTCGACAAGGTGATCGTGTCGACGGACGATGAGGAAATTGCCAGCGTCGCCAGGGCGCTCGGCGCGGAGGTGCCGTTTATCCGCCCCGCCGCGCTTGCAGATGACTACGTCGGCACAAATCCTGTAGTGGCGCACGCCATTCACTGGTTCCGGGAACAAGGGCATATCATCGAGCATGCCTGCTGCATCTATTCCACTGCACCATTCATCCGCAGCGAATATCTCACTGAAGGTTGGCGCAGGCTGAACGAGAGCGGGCAAAGTTTTGCCTTTTCCGTTACCACCTACCCCTATCCCATTCAACGTTCGTTGCGTATGAGGGCGGATGGCATCATGGAAGTGATGTATCCCGAGGACTTCAAGAAGCGATCGCAGGATCTCGAGGAGGCTTACCACGATGCCGGCCAGTTCTATTGGGGCAGAGCCGACGCCTTCGGTACCGTAGCGCTTCATCAGAACTCTGTGCCGGTGATACTGCCACGTTGGCTGGTGCAGGATATCGATACGCCGGAAGACTGGGCCACTGCCGAATTGATGTACCGGGCGATGCAATTGGATGTTGAACACGCATGAGAGTCGCATTCAGGGTTGATGCCAGCACCACCATAGGCACAGGACATGTGATGCGTTGTCTGGTGCTCGCAGATGAATTGCGTCGACGTGGTGTGGCTACACTGTTTGTTTGCCGTAACCACCATGGCAATTTGGGTGAACGTATCCAGGAGCGGGGCCATGGAATCGAGTTGCTAACCGCGTCAACAGCGCCAGTCAATGGTCCTGAGCAAGAAATGCCTCCTCACGCAGCCTGGCTAGGGGTTAGCTGGGAACAGGATTGTGCCGAGACTGAGCACGTTCTGTGCGCTTACGGAAAATGGGACTGGCTCGTCGTTGATCACTACGCGCTGGATGCCCGTTGGGAGTCCCACATGAAAACGCTAACTCGCTGCGTGTTCGTGATTGATGATCTGGCAGATCGGCCTCATGAGTGCAATTTGCTGTTGGACCAGAGCTACTGCGGCGAATATCAAGATCGTTACCGTGAGCTCGTACCGGCACATTGCCAATGCCTGGTTGGCGTGAGCCACGTGCTGCTGAGGCCGGAATTTGTGGAGGCACGTCGTATGATGGCGCGCCGTCATGATGCGGTGCAACGGATCATGGTCAATTTCGGAGGAGTGGATCAGCCGGGCGCCACTGAAAAGGCTCTGCGTGTAGTGCGTCACGTAGTACCTGATAGTGTGGCTGTCGATGTCATCGCGGGATCGCTCAACCCGCGTCTGAAGCAGATCAAGGCACTCTGCGATAGCGGTGACAATATCCGCCTACATATCGATTGTCAGCAGATGGCAGTCTTGATGTGTCAAGCTGACCTGGCGATTGGTTGCGGTGGAGTCACCGCATTGGAGCGCGCCTATCTTGGATTGGTCTCACTCGTCACTTCAAATGCTGTGAACCAGGATCAAGCCGTAGCGGATATGGCACAGCGAGGTATGATTATTCCCTACCGCGATGAGGTCGATCTTGGGCGGCAGCTGAAAACGATTTTAGCTTCGACACTGCCAACCGTTGTCGATGCGGTAAATAATGGCACCAACCAAATCGTCGATCTCATGATGAACAAGTCCAAGTGTGGGATGCGGCCGCCGCAGAGTTCTGATGGGGTCGTGCATGCTTGAAGCGTTGCGTGAGGAAGACCTTCTGCTGGTGCTGAGCTGGCGCAACGCCCCGGAAGTTCGAGGCAATATGTACAGTGCGCACGAAATATCGGTTGTCGAGCACATGAACTGGTACCAGGAAACGAAAAATGACCCATCGCGGCTCGATTTCATATATAGCGATGAGGGCCGAAAATGCGGTGTCGTGTATTTTACTCAACTGTCGATCGAGAAGCGGACAGCATTCTGGGGTTTCTACGCCGCATCTGATGCGCCGAAAGGCACAGGTCTGAAAATGGAGTACGCAGCATTGGAGCATGCATTTTCGGTGCTTGGCCTGCACAAGCTAAATTGTGAAGTCATCGCATTTAACCGGGGAGTGATCAACATGCATAAAAAAACGGGGTTTGTCGAGGAAGGCCTGTTTCGTGATTTCCATTTTGATGGTGCAACGTATCATGATGTCATCAGGTTCGGCATGCTTGCATCGGAATGGGAGCAATGCCGGCCAGCCTTGCTGCAGCGAATTGCTCGGGTGGGTTAACATGGCGGCCTCCAGATTATGAACATAATTATTGCTGCGAGTCATAAGCGGTTCGATAGTCTGGCTGAGAGGCTATCGGAAGTTCCGGATATCAACGTAATCAGGATACGCAGACCCGACGAGTTGACGCCGGATTGTATAGTGTCTCATGCTCCCCGATACATTTTTTTTCTCCACTGGAGCATGAAGGTTCCTGCCGATATTTGGCAGGCGCATGAATGTGTCATGTTTCATATGACTGATCTGCCGTATGGCAGAGGTGGAAGCCCCTTGCAGAATCTTATCGTACGAGGTAAGGCAGAAACCAAATTAACTGCATTTCGTTGTATCAAAGAAATCGATGCCGGCCCGGTTTATCTCAAAGAGAACCTTTCGCTCTATGGAACGGCGGACGAGATTTTTCTACGTGCGACAGCGTTAAGCGAAACCATGATAAAAAAAATCGTATCGGAAAATATTCAGCCTGTCGCACAGTCTGGTGAGATCACGACTTTTACGCGACGTATACCTGCCGATAGCAATGTCGCTGAAATAACAACGATAACGGCTGTATATGATCACATCAGAATGCTGGACGGTGATGGCTACCCACCGGCATTTCTTGAAACAGAGCATTTTATGCTGGAGTTTAGCCGCGCAAGTTTGAAGGATGATTGCGTACTGGCGGATATACGGATCATGAAAAAAGGCACGCAGAAAAATGGCGAATAAACGTGTAATGGTGATCGTGGCCCATCCCGATGACGAAGTTCTCGGTTGCGGTGGCACCATTGCCCGGCATGCAGATGATGGAGATATGATTAAGGTGCTCATTCTCGCCGATGGTGTGGGATCGCGATCTGACTCCAGGGCGCCAGATCCAGTACAACTCGAAGCCAGAAGACGTAGCGCTCGGGCGGCGAATGAGCTGCTCGGTGTCCACGAAATCGAATTTCATGACTATCAGGATAATCGCATGGATGGCTGTGACTTGCTTGATGTAGTACGCAGCATTGAACGTGAAATGACTGCGTTTGATCCCTCTATCGTTTATACGCATCATGTGGGTGATGTCAATGTCGACCATGCGGTGGTCCACAATGCAGTTGTCACCGCCTGCCGACCCAAGCCTGGCTTCGCAGTCAGGGGACTCTGGTTTTTTGAAACGCCTTCCAGCACTGAATGGCGACCAGCAACATCGGCGATGCCATTTTCGCCGACCTATTTTGTGGATATTTCAGCCACATTGCCACGCAAGCTTGCGGCATTGAATTGCTACTTGAGCGAGATGTGTGACTATCCTCATCCGCGTTCACTACGTGCGTGTGAAAATCTGGCGATGTTCCGTGGAGCCAGTGTGGGAGTGTGCGCTGCAGAAGCATTTCAGGTTGGAAGAATACTGATATGAACCAGATTGTACGGATTGGTAAATACAGTGTAGGGCCGGGACTTCGTCCATTAATTATTGCCGAGATGTCCGGCAATCATGGTGGATCCTTGCAGCGGGCGCTTGCTATGGTTGATGCCGCCGCTGCGGCCGGTGCTCATGCATTGAAATTGCAAACCTACACCGCTGATACCATGACGCTGGCAAGCACCGGCAAGGAGTTTGTTATCACCGATCCCGATAGCCCATGGAATGGTCGTAATCTCCATGATCTTTATCAAGAAGCACATACCCCATGGGAATGGCACCTACCAATTTTTGAGCGTGCTAATCAAAGAGGCATGATTGCCTTTAGCAGTCCATTTGACGAAAGCGCCGTCGATTTTCTTGAAACCTTGGATGTTCCAGCCTACAAGATTGCCTCATTTGAGAACACTGATTTTCACCTGATCCGATATGTAGCGGAAACCGGAAAACCGATTATCGTCTCTACAGGAATGGCCACCGTGGCAGAAATCGACGAATGTGTTCGAGCATGCCGCGAGGCTGGCTGTACACAATTGATACTGCTTAAATGCACGAGCACCTACCCCGCGCAACCGGACGATACCAATATATTAACTATCCCGCACATGCGAGATTTATTTTCTTGCAACATCGGATTGTCCGACCACACTATGGGCAACGGCGTGGCGCTTGCCAGTGTTGCATTGGGTGCCACGGTAATCGAGAAACATTTCATATTGAACCGGGCGGACGGGGGGGTGGATGCCGAGTTTTCGATTGAACCACATGATTTGGCAAGTCTGGTATGCGAGAGTGAGCGTGTGTGGCGGGCTTTGGGCAGCGTTAAGTACGGGCCTGTTGGTGCTGAGACTGCGTCAATCAGGTATCGCCGGTCGATATTTGTAGTAGAGGATCTCAAAAAAGGTGATGTATTGACTGTGCATAACATCAGGCGACTCAGGCCAGCTGTGGGGTTAGCCGCAAAGCATTACGATTCGATTTTAGGCAGACCAGTAAAAATGGATGTTGGGAGAGGAACGGCCCTTAAATGGGATATGTTATGTTGATCAAACTATGGATGGATTGCTGATTAAAAGGTGACAAAGTGAAATTATTATTTATTAATCCATGCCTACGCAAGGGCGCGAATACAAAGATGCTGCCGGTAGGACTCGCAAGTGTAATGACGTACGTTGATCTGCATGGATATGAGTTTGATCTGTTGGATGTGGATGCATATGACCTAAGTGATGAGGATGTAGAAAATCATATCCATAGTAATCAATATGATGTTTATCTTTTTGGGAGCATCGTTACCCACTACAAGTGGGTTAAATGGCTTACACACACGATCAGAAAATATCATCCAAATTCAGTAATTATTGTTGGTAATTCAGTCGCTGGATCCTGTTACGAGGTCTTTATGAGTCATGCGCCCAATGATATTACTGTAATAGGAGAAGGTGAGGTGACGACGGTTGCAGTTCTGGATTCAATAAAGAATGGAACGGCATTATGTGAGGTTGAAGGCATCGCATTTCGCGATGGTGATGCAATCAGGAAGACGACACAGAGGAAGGCCGCGCGTCTGGAAAATTTGCCAATGGTGAATTGGGACTATTTCGATGTTTCGAAATACCTTGATAGCCAATCTACCCGAAATTCATTTGGCGCAGACAACAACACGGTAGCTATGCCAGTTGTCACAGCGCGTGGATGCGCATTCCGCTGTACATTCTGTCATTTCGTATTCTGGGATGACCCATATCGATATCGTAGTCCGGATGACGTTTTGGCAGAAATTAGACGTAATATGGAAAGGTATGGGGCTAATTACATCAATTTTTGGGATGATTTGAGCTTTGGATCGTTACCACAAGCCGAACGTATGGCAGATGCAATTATTCAGTCAGGACTAAAATTCGACTGGAGTGCGGCGGTGCGTACCGACTTGTTCGGTAACCCGAAGCATTCTTACGAACGCCGCTTGGCGGTTGCGCGTAAGATGCGGGAGTCCGGCTGTAAGGCAGTTGGGTTCTCTCTTGAATCTGGTAATAAAAATATTCTCGATATGATGGATAAAAAAATTAATCCAGACTATTTCACAAATCAGATTGAAGTACTACGTGATGTGGGAATAGTCTCGAATACTTCGGTAGTGTTCGGTTATCCGATTGAAACGGCGGAGACTATCGAGGAAACATTTGATATGTGTGATAAGAATCGGGTCTACCCGAGCATCGGTTTCTTGCTTCCGTTGCCATATACAAAAATGTACGAGTATGCGAAGGAGTATGGTTACATCACAGATGAAGATGCCTACCTTGATGCAATAACCGAGCGGCAGGATTTTTGCTTGAATATGACTGCTATGTCTCAGGATGCAGTGATGGATCATATAAAAAATGGCGCTGAGAGATTAAATAGGCTGCTGAAGCTTAATCTTGACGAGGGTTCTTACATACGGACTGGCGGCTATAACAAACACACCAACAAAAAATTACAGCTCAAAAAGCCACTGGATCCAGATAACATGAAGCGTAATGAAAACGATTTTTCGTTCAACTATTCTGAAGCAGTATTCGAAATTGATCAGGGTCTGGATGAAAAGTGAGGGTTTTTTAATGCGCATAGATTCTGTGGTGGACATGGGGGCTGGATTCGTTCAGCGTTCCAGAGCTGAATTTGAAGCAATTCTTAGCGCATGGCTTCCGATCATTAGCAGGTCTTCTGCCTTTGGTATTTTTGGTACGGCTGATGCCGCATACTATATTAATGAATTTCTGTTTAGGCATGGTTATGAGGATGTTGTTTATTTTTCGACTAATCCGCAGTTTCCAGAGATAGAAGGACGCAGCCTTCGAAAGATAGAGTGCGATACTGTGAGGGATCGGGATGTTATCTTCACGTCATCACTGTCCGATTCAGCAACGCAGGAGGATATTATCAGGCATACGGGCTATTCTGGTACAGTTCTTACGCTCCCTGACCTTAAGCACTTGAGTGTGACAATGATGCAAGATTCTGCATCTAACGAGCAAATAATGTTGCTCAAGAATTGTCACAAGAATACTCCTGCGTTTGTCATAGGCAATGGGGCTTCGTTGCTTGAGACTGATCCTAGAAGTATTGGCATTGATGCAGTGACGTTCGCGGGAAACGGCATCGTCCGGCTGGAGGGATTCGTTCCTGATTATTATTTTTCACTGGACTATTCGGCTCTGGTGCATTGGTCCGAAGAAATCTTTCGTTTGTCGTCGCGCAAGTTCTTTCCGTCACGACTTTATGAGTGGGTGCGTGAAGAGTACGCGAAAGATAGTACTGATAACGTATTTTATCCAGCCTGTTATGAGCGGAAAATCGATCTTGATATCGACGATTGGTACGAATATGGTTTTGAGACAGGGCACACCATCATCTGTCCCATGTTACAGATGGCGGCATGGATGGGATGTAATCCGATCTATCTCATTGGCGTTGATCTTTCCCATGATGTCAAAGGGAGCTACTTCACTGGCCACTATCACGAAAACATATTCGCGGGTTATAAGAATGAACAATTGACGGCCTTCAAGTCCAAGTTGCCGCGAGGAATTCTTCGTTCGGTCGAGGCCTGCCGCCATAAAGGTGTGGAAGTCTTTAACCTGGCGCCAACGAGAAACATACAGGGTGTCGCTAACCTCCCGTTCGATGATGTTATATGACTCGCTTTATTGCCTTAAATGACCTTGCAGTCATTCGCACATCGATGCGCACTTTGTGGAGAAAATAATGACGGTTTGTGATAATAAACAGGATCACCGCAAGGCGGCAGTACCGGATGAAGAATGTTGGCGCAGGATGCTGTCGCTATGCCTCAATGATATCGCTGCTGTCAGCTCTATGTATGCGCCGACCAGCTTCTGGTCTCCTGGTGTCGTCCAGCTGCTGTCAGAGCTAGAACATCATGGAATTGAGAGCTTCAAGTCCTGGCCATCTTCACATTTCTGGTTTTATCCGCTGTATGGTCAAGGTTATTCTGATGAAATGATCGCTGACTTATGGGGTCGCGTTCAGAGCGACGGCACGTCACGTCAGTACACTTGGTTTAGGCGACAGCTTTCCGGAGCAGTCGATGCCTACCGAGACTTCGACATGCTGTATGCTAACTGGGATCACTCAGTTTGGAGGCTGGATTTTGAAAAGCTGGGTGAGAGTCCGGTAGGGATGCCAACACAGACCTTTTCTCCCATGGGTGCAAATGGACCGACCTTGGGTAAGGCATATTTGAGCTATCTGCTCTGTCTATCGGCATTGTCTCATCATCTTGACTCAGCTCCTTCCCGGTTTCTCGAGATCGGTGGCGGCTTTGGCGCGTTGGGTGAGATCGTTCTTGCGCAGGATGAGCGGAATTTCTACCTCAATCTCGATATTCCGCCACTCGTCGCGGTCTCCAGTTATTATCTTCAGACTCTGTTCGGAAAAGACTCCGTGCTGGACTATCAGAACTCACGGGATTGTGAGTTAATTTCGATAGATGATATAGCGAAGAGGTTAAGGGGTGGGTCGCTGCCATCGTGGGAAATCGAGAAATTATCAGGCCCATTTGACGTATTTTGTAATGCTTACTCCTTCCAGGAAATGGAGCCGCACGTTGTGCGTAACTATATCAATAAAGTTGCAAGGCTTGACGTGAAATATGTCGTCTCGCTGAACACTATCAATGGGAAGCCGATGAAAACGGACAGTGATAGTGATGAGATAGGAGTTGTTGAACAGGTGACCTCGGATATGATCATCACTGAATTCGAGAGTAACGGATACGAAGTCTGTGGCCGCTATCGGCGGCCACTGATTATATCTGCTGGCGAATTAGTGGTGCTACGGAATCGTTCAATGACAAAGAAAGTTGGTTGCGGGAGATTGTCCCATGCCATAGTTGATCGTTCTGGACAATTTAATGGCGTATGGCCCGCGTGACGGATACGGTAAGCAGAGAGAAAAGTGTCATGACCAAAATCGAGAAAAATCTGGAACAGTTTGGCAAGCAGGGTTATGTCGATCTAGGAAGTGTTGTCGATGTAAATACATGCGCCGATCTGCTTGCAAAAATAAGATCTGAGAAGCAATTTTCACCAGCGATGTTTATGGACGAAGAATCGTTTCTTCGCAGCCCGGTATTTAACGGAGTAAATCCTAAGCCGGGATTCAATCTTCTGGATAACTACGATGATTTTGCTCAAGCAATAGAAAATACTGATGAGATTACTTCATTGTTAAGAAACTTGCTTGGGAATGGCTATAGCATCATCAGAAAAAAAATAATATGTGGCGTCCCAGAGGAGTGGATACCTCGTTGGATACTCGATCGAATTCGTGAAAATCCGGTTAATAATCTTGGGCCTTACGTTCGCCCTGAATATCGGGATGTAACCTATTTCTACGGTATTGATTTTCATCAGGACGTCATTGATTTTGCAGACCGGGATATCGACTTTATCACGCTCTATGTGTATCTACATGATGTGTCTGAAAATGCCGCGCCTCTAAATTTACTTCCGGGTTCATTCCGGCTAGGCGTTGATGGGTTTCCGCATGATATAGACCTGGCTGACGAAACAAGTAATCGTTGGCGTTATGTGCACGGCAAGTCGGGGCAGAGCGTTGAAGCCATACAACAGGTCATTACTGGTAGTGCTGGGAATGTTGCGCTATGGCATGCGTGTACCATTCATGGAACTGAGCCAAATATTGGATCCAACGAACGAGTATCATTGCGATATCTTATTGCCAAAGACCCTGACAGTAGTGCAACGTTCCTTGACTCTGTCAACCGTGGCATAACGACTGAGCGTTTCAATAATTCTATGCGTAAGGATTTGATGCGTGATGGTGCGCCTTGCATGAAGAAAAACAGCCTGTTTGACCAACACATGCTGCGCAAAGAAAAGCAATAGTAACAATGGCAGATTAATAAGTTATACGTTGTCGGCGAAACTTTCTGGCGTGTTTTTCTCTATTTTAATCAGGAATCGTTGTGCATTCTGATTGTGTGGGTCTTTCTCGAGAATATAGCGCACTGCCCAATCTGCCCCTTGGGGCATATCACATTGCCAGAATAATTTACCTGCCTTTAATACTGTGTCCAGGTCATTAGGGTGGTCCAGTAAATAATCGGTGTAAACATTCATAGCCTCATCGATATTTCCCGTTAATAGAAGCATGTCGGCGTACAGTGGGGTAAATGAGGAGTTCAGGCCGGACATTGTCTTCAATGCGTCGATAGCTGCGTCATTCTTCCCTGCATTGGAATACAGCATTAATCTTCGCTTGAGTGCATTTAGGTATGCAGGGCCGCTTGCAATGGATTCATACGCGGTGATTGCAGATGTGTCGTCACCTTCGAGCTCGGCTATGTAACCGCGTATTAATGGTATCAAAAGAACGGCCTGATCCGGCTTGTGATTTTTCTCTAAGCCAGCCAGCAAACGTTGTAAACCTTGCTGATTCTGGCATTGAAAATACTCATATGCTCGATCTGGTGCGCCACCAAGTGAGGCCCCCCGTTCGATGAGGGCTGAGTGATCTTGAGCAATCTCCGCCACCACGTCCGCGATTGACTCCTGGTAATCATGCAATAACTGTTGCTCTGCAATTGGTAGGTGGCTTACGTAAGCTGCATGGTATCTTGCCCAATTTATAGCGCGTCCAGGCTGTTGATCGCGCCGCCATTGTTCAATGAGGTGCCGCACATCGGGTTTGGGGCTCTCTTCCTCCACACGACTTAAGATACGGGTTCTAGTCAAACGGAGCATATCCAGGATTTCATCACTGGTTTCGATGAATGCCTGGAAATAGTGCTGGTTTTTTTTATACTCGATATCCTGAGTGTTTCGGTGAGTTGGCCTGAGGAGTAGGAGAAATCGACGTACGCCAAAATGTTTGATGAATGTTGAAGTTGATATATATTTGCCGTCGAGCTGTTTCTCAACATGCTTTATTTTTGCTTTATTATGAATCTCACTCCCTTTTTCTTTCTTGGCGATTAATTTGTGGTTATATATTAATGCTTTGTTCGCCAGCCCTTTAATGATACTCAGTTCGGTGAGCACATGATCTACCTCACTTAGTATTTCTTTGTAGTAGCTAATTCTAACTCTGGCATCGGAGGGGGGTACGCAGTCAGCGATAATCTTACGTGCCGGTATCTCCATCGGGGTGATCTGGATAGTATTTAATGCTGCATAGTCAACATGGAGCAGACGCATGGCTCCGGCTGCCGGGTTCACTGTTCGACAACCACGCGCCATCGCATTCTGAGATTGGGTATCGATATATTGGGCGGCCTTTAGAAGCGTGGCCGAGGTGTTCGCCGATACACCGCTGTTGGTCGTCACTTGCAGGTTCCCCGCCATGGGCCTGGGCCCTAAGGCGTGCTCTGCAGTACCGCTAGCATGGGTATACCCACTCTGACTAAAGCAGAAGTCAGCGCCACCTAAAATAATTTGCGTAACACCTGTTTCAACGACAAATGAAAATGCACTTTCGGTGACGGTAGGGCCTTCAATGGGCGGCAGGTTTTCCGGTTCCTGCGGGGTGCTCCATGGGTAGCGTTGTCCGATGAATACTTTTTCACCCCCCCAGCTCGACAACAGGTAGGGGGTCAAATGGGTGTTGTTCACCAGTAACGTACCGTCCTGAAATTCGAGCATGTCCCGGCTGACTTCCAGGTTGATGGGCTGGGGGTCGATTGATACGCTGATGTCGGGCTGGATGCCGGCCTGAATCAGTGCACGGCTGACACGGGACACAGCGATTACCAGCAGGTTTTTGCGGTGTTGCCGCACCCAGGGCAACAGTTCATCCAGTGATGGTCCGCCAGCCAGCAGGACTGCGGTTTTGCCGCGGAAGCTGTCCTTCAGGCAGAGTGCCGGCACCTGATTCTCTGTCAGGTTCTCGATCTGGCGCATCGTGAAATAGTGGGCATTCTGGACCAGGGCATACTGCCAGGAGAAGGCATCGAATTCTCCCTTGAGACGACTCCAGAAGTGCGGGTAATCGGGGTAATGGCCATGCAGTACCCCGCGTGAACGCATCAGCGTCAGTTGGCCCAGCAAGGCGTAGTTTTCTGCCCCCATTGCCTTGGCCTGCGCCAGCCAGTGTGTATCGCTGGTTATTTGTAGTTCCGGCTCTTGGCTACCGAGATCGCCCAATAAGACCAGTACGTGAGGCAATTCCACAAAGAGATAACGGCTGCCGGCCGGAATGCCATGCTTTTTCACATACTGGAAGAGAAGACCACTGTCGGTCCCTGGAATCACATAAAAGGTATCTTTCTGGAAAAGTGACTCACCGTATTGGGTCTGGAACACGGTGTTAGCACAGGTGTTCTCGAAGAGATTGCGGTTGATAGCGAACAGGTAGCACTCGCCGAATGCATTGCAGACAGTATTGCCAGAATCCATTTGCTGAGTTTTATCGATTTCGGTCAAATTACCCCACCCCTAAATTATCCTGACAGATTATAAATATAATGCTTGCATATTAAGCAAATTGTATGCCACTTCTAAGGGTCTCTAACCGTCCCTTCTCTTCCCTTCTCTTCCAATGTCCAGGAGATTTATTCGTAAATAGATTAAAGCTTTTTTGGCGGGAGCCGTAATAGGGTATGGGAGCGGTAAATATTTCCAGACTTAGGAGATATATCCGCTGAATATGAAGCACCCCGTATCCTGGTCCGCATAAGTCGCGCCAGTGGGGTATAAATAGGAGCACCTACAATGGCTGCTAGTATCATCAATACCAATCTAATGTCTTTAAACGCCCAGCGTAACCTTAATAAAAACTCTCTGGGTCTGGCCACCTCGCTAGAACGTTTGTCTTCTGGTCTGCGTGTAAACAGTGCGCGTGACGATGCTGCTGGTCTGGCTGTCGGCATGACGCTGCAGTCTGACATTCGTTCGCTGAGTGTGCAGATGAGAAACGAGGCTGACAAAATCTCTAGCGCGCAGAACTCAGATGCAGGCTTGGGTGTGGCAACGGATATTTTGCAACGCATGAATGAGCTGGCGGTGCAGGCGCAAGGTACCAACGGCCAAGCTCAGGTTGCAAATATCAATACGGAATACACAGCATTGGTGACAGAGCTGGCGAATATCACTGGTTCTACCGCCTCTACCGTCGCTAGCCTGACCGCGTCAAATGGTGCTGCAGCCGCGACAGCTGCAGGAGTTGCACTAACTGCCACTGCGGCGACTCGTGCGGGGCATGGTGCCACAATGGCTGTTGCCGAGTTTACCATCCAACGGTTTGAGGCATCGCGTGAGGCCAAATCGGCTGAACGCAGTCGTATCATGGATACGGATTTTGCAATGGAAACAGCGAACCTGGCACGTGGCCAAATCCTGATGCAGGCTGGTACGGCGATGGTGGCTCAGGCCAACTCGATTCCACAAAACGTGTTGGCCCTCTTAAGGTAATAAGAGCTAAGTAGGACTCTGCAGTAACATAGCCTGGTCATGGTAAAACATGGCTGGGCTATGGCAGCAGGAGAAGTAGGAGATCCGGTATGAATATCTCTAACCTGACCCAGATGGGCACAATGTCGCCACCTGTGGTAAAGGAGGCAGTAGCCTCAGAAAGCAGCAGCCCAGCGGTGAATGGCAAGGCTTTGCCGGCTATGAGGCAGGTCGGTGTGCATTCAGCAGACCAGCCGACAACCGGCGATACTCCACAGCAAAATTCCCCCTCCGCACAACCCACTTCAAAGGAACTGGATCAGCTTGTCTCACAGGCCAATGTGTCGTTACAGGCACGATTTAGTGACCTGAAATTTACCGTTGTAAATGGTACCGATATTAATGTTGTTCGAATCGAGGATAAGGAAACAGGTGAACTGATCCGGCAGTTTCCATCGGAGGCGATGGTGGCTATTGCCCGCACATTAGATGAGTTCCAGCGCGGAACCATGCTTGAGGAAAAGGTATAGTTATAATGGCATGTAACATGCATATATTGCTTATGTGTCATGTATAACTTGTAGTTCTGGTTGTAGTTCTGGTTGTAGTTCTGGTTGTAGTTCTGAGTAGGGGGATCTGATAATGGCTACGTTTGGTTTTGGTACGATCACTTCTCAGGGCATTGGCTCAAGTCTCAACCTTTCTGGTCTCGTCACTCAATTGATGCAGGTTGAAAGGATCCCTCTCGATCGGCTTATCGCACAGAAAACCAGTTTTGATGCCAAAATATCCGCACTAGGCACGATTAAAAGCTCCCTTTCGTCATTTCAATCCGCACTTGATGGCCTGGTCACGAGCACGACTTTTCAGGCTAGTTCTGCCACGTCGTCAGACTCCAGCATCATTAAGGCGACGGGAACCAGTGGCGCGGTACCGGGTAATTATTCAATAACAGATCTAACACAGCTCGCCAAATCACAAAAACTTGTGGCGGCCGGGCAGGCTGATGCGACCGCATCTATTGGTGCCGGCACATCCACAACACTCACCATCAATTTAGGCACAACTTCCGGCGCAACGTTCACGTCCAATGCGGACCCTTCATTTGATGTAGTCATTGATAGTAGCAATAATACGTTGGAAGGCATTCGCGATGCGATTAACTCGGCCAATGGAGGAGTAACCGCAACTATTGTAAACGATGGCGATGCGGCTAACCCCTATCGCCTGGTGCTGAGCTCAACGAACAGTGGGGCAGATCAGAGCATGCAGATTGTGGTTTCTGGAGATGCAACTTTAACAAGCCTGCTGAATTATGACCCTGCGGGGGCACAAAACCTTGCACAAACATCAATAGCCCAGGATGCAAACTTTAAAGTTGATGGGATATCGATTACTAAATCTTCAAACACGGTAACGGATGTAATTGAAGGCGTGACGCTGGAATTGGCCGGAGTGACAGCAGGAAGCACAGTGACACTATCCGTATCGCAAGATACCGGTAAAGCCAAGGAGGCAGTCAAGGCTTTTGTTGATGCCTATAATGGCCTGCAGGCAGAAATTAAGACGCAAATAGATTCTGGCGTTGGCGGTGGTGAAGCGGGTGCCCTGGCAAGTGATTCTTTGACACGTCAAATTATGTCGAGTATCCGTGCCGAGCTGAACAAAATTCCGACGGGAGTAACGGGTTCATACACGACTCTCTCAAGCGTTGGCGTTTCTTTTCAAGCTGGTGGAAAGTTGGCTCTGGATGAGACGAAACTGGATGCTGCCATACAGGCCAATAGTAACAATGTTGTAGATTTATTTTCTTCTGCCGATGGTTATGCGACACGACTCGACACTGTCGTGTCAGAGATGTTGGCCTATAACGGCAGTATTGACGCTCGGACCAATGCCTTTAAGGACAGAATCAGCATACTGGATGATCGACAGGAGTCTATTGAAGGTGCGCTATCCAGAACTGAGGAACGATTGCGAGCGCGGTTTACTGCTCTTGATGTATTGGTGGCAAGCCTGAATTCAACGAATAGCGCCTTGTCACAACAACTTGACAGTCTAGGTCTTTCTTCATAGCGATGAAAAATTTGATCATTCCTTTGTTGAATAAATATTACTACTATTATCAGGCAAAAAAACTATAAATAAATTGCTGATGGAGATTGGGATGGAAAGTATGAAAACGGCGGTTAATGCCTATCAGTCGGTACAGTTAGATGCCTCAGTGCTAGGGGCGACTCCATATGAATTAATTGCAAAATTACTTTCCAAGGCTATTGATTCAACCTTGAAAGCCAAGCAATTCATGATAGATGGGAATATTTCCGCCAAGGGAGAGCATATAAAAATTGCTATTGCAATCATAACGGATGGGCTGAATAGCTCTTTGAATATGGAAGAAGGTGGTGATCTGGCGAAAAAACTTCATGCGTTATACGAGCATATGGCTGTGTGTCTTTTGAAGGCGCACGCGGAAAATAATGTTGCTCTGCTTGATGAAGTTGTTTCGTTGTTAACCGAAATAAAATCTGGCTGGGATGGTATTGGCGATCAAGTTTTGGCATCTCGCTAGTAAGGCTAGAGTAATTTCTCCTCGAAATTATTCAACATTATTTTCAATATGGAATCTACGCTCACTCCCGATGAATGTCTGCTCAGTCTGTCGCGCGAGATGTTGCAGTGCGCCACAAGCGGTGATTGGGATCAATTGACCAAGCTCGAACAATCCAGACTCCCGCTGTTTAATGAGATTTTTGCACAGGGTATTTCCGGCAGGATCGCGCTTGCAAGGGAAGTGCTTGCGCTGGATGAACAAACCCAGAGCCTGGTACAGGCCCAGATGCCGGTGTTGCAACAGGCGATTCTGCTGATGCAGACCTCAGGCAAGGCCAATACGGCTTATCAGACTATCCAGGACTCAACCTCCGGTAACGATGGAATCCGGTAACGACTGCATCATCGTCTGCCACGTCGGCATCTACTGTGGTGCAAAAAAGACGTGGATGCGACACCGCCCCAACTTCGCACTCCCAAAGCACTAGCTTTCACTGCTGTAGCGCAGACTTGTGTTTTCGAATCCGCCTGTTTACCCTTCAGCGCATGTCAGACGATCACACCCAGGCGCTCTCGGATGGAATAAGGTTTCAGGCAGTGGTGCCTGTTGACTGGTGCAAAATCCCGTCGCTGCCGCTTGACCGTACCCAATCGCAAACCGCCAGTGCCAATTTACGTCTGCTGAACGCGCTGAATGTCCTCGAAGAAATCCCGCACGATCTGGAGAAATCCCCCCAGGCCCTGACCGAGTCCTCCCACCTGGATGCCAAACTGGATCTCATCCTCGGCATGCTGGGCGAATTGCTGCATCAGCAGGCGAAGATACCGGAGGTCGCGGTGGTGACGATCTCCAGTCACGCCTTGTCGCTGACCGAGCTAAGGCCCCCGAGTGTGCCGGGTGCGGGCGATCTGCTGCGGCTGCGGCTGTTTCTGGATACCCGTTTCCCGCAGGCCCTGGTGCTGTATGGGAGTGTGTCCACGACGACGGAGACCGGTTTTTCGGTGGCGTTGCACCCTCAGGGTGGACTGGTGCAGGCACAGTTCGACAAGCTGATCTTTCGCCAGCATCGCCGCGCCATTGCCCTGTCGCGCAGCGCAAGCGAAAGCTGATACCGCGCAAAGTTCCCGACTCGGTCGAGCAATATCCGCTAGGCCCCCGTTTTTACACCCCTTTTTTTATATAAAGACAGCGCCAGTATTTTGACATTATCAGGATATGGTGTATAACTTACCCGCGAATTCGAGATTCACACAATTTTTAGCGGTAAGTGGTCTTATCCGGGGAGGAGACGATGCCTGATTCAATGACGTTGTTGCTGGTTGAAGATGATGACCAGCAGCGTCAAAAACTCGCGGCTATATTGGAGTTTGTTGCCCAGGGAGCGGTAAGTGTCACTGATAGTCAGCAGGCGCTCGACAAGATTAACGGCAGTGTTGAGGTCGTGTTGTTGGGCAATTGTGGTTCTACCCAACAATTGACCGAGCTGTTTGAGGCGATCAAGGCAAAATCGGAGCAGACACCTCTGGTGTTGCTGGTTCCCGACAATGGCGAGTCACCCCTGCCCAAGGAGACGGTTCAGTCTGCCTTTGCCCTGCTTAACCTACCGATGCGCTATTCCGAACTGTCCGATGTGCTGCAACGGGCGGAGGTGTTTAATCTGGGGCGCAAACGGGGTGGGGGCGGCGGTATCAATCTCGAGCTTTTCCGCAGTCTGGTCGGCAACAGCCGGGGCGTGGTGGAGGTGCGTAAACTGATCGAGCAGGTGGCCGAGTCGGAGGCCACGGTGCTGATTCTGGGTGAGTCGGGCACCGGCAAGGAAGTGGTTGCCCGCAATCTGCACTACCATTCTTCCCGTCGTAATAAGGCCTTCGTGCCCATCAACTGCGGCGCGATCCCCGCTGAATTGCTGGAAAGCGAGCTGTTTGGCCATGAAAAGGGCGCCTTTACCGGCGCCATCAGCGCCCGCCGTGGGCGCTTTGAAATGGCGGAGGGCGGCACCCTGTTTCTGGATGAGATCGGTGATATGCCGATGAACATGCAGGTCAAATTGCTACGAGTTCTGCAGGAACGCATCTTCGAGCGCGTGGGTGGCACAAAAGAATTAACCGCCGATGTCCGGGTGGTTGCGGCCACCCATCAAAATCTGGAAGAGCTGATCAAGGAAGGCAAGTTCCGCGAAGACCTGTTCTACCGCCTCAATGTCTTCCCCATTGATATGCCGCCGTTGCGCGATCGTATCGACGACATTCCGCTGCTGGTCAACGAGTTGATCGCCCGCATGGAACATGAAAAGCGTGGCTCCGTGCGGTTTACGCCGGCAACCATGATGGCGCTGTGTCAGTACCGGTGGCCGGGCAATGTGCGCGAGCTGTCGAATCTGCTGGAACGCATGGTCATCATGTATCCGTATGGGATTGTCGATGTGGGCGACTTGCCGGCGAAATTCCGTCCGGCGGGCAGCCCCATGACCCAGGACCTTCCGGTGATGAATTTTGAGCCGCACCTGGTGTCCAGCACGGACTTCCAGACCTCGTCACGCCTGCCGCGCGAGGGGCTGGATCTCAAGGAGCACATCAGCACCATGGAATGCTCCCTCATCAAGCAGGCCCTGGACGAGGCCGACGGCGTCGTCGCCCATGCCGCAAAGCGGCTCAAGATGCGGCGCACGACCCTGGTGGAAAAACTGCGGAAATATGGCCTGCAACGCGGCGAAACCGTGACGGGAATTTGACCCGGCAAAATCCATCCGGTTATAACTTATTGATAATTAAGGAAGTCGTAATTTAGGCACGCAATTTGCTTTTCTGTGATGAAACCCGGCGGCGGCTTTTGGCCACCCCTTCAAACACAGACAGTTTGTTACTGAAAGGCAAGGCGTGTCATGGCATCGACTCAAGCACAACACATCCAGGACCTGGAAGAGAGTTTCCGGATATTCAATCGCGTTTCCGAACACCTGGAAGCGTCCTATCACCAGCTCGAAGACAGCGTAACCCAGCTGCACAGCGAGCTCAGCAATACCCAACAGTCACGGGCCCAGGAGGCCGCCAACACCTCGGGTGAAGTGGCCTTCCGGGCCGCACGCCTGGATGCGATCCTCACCGCCCTGCCAGCCGGCGTGGTGGTGCTGGATGGGGCCGGCTGTATCAGCGAGTGTAATCCCGCCGCCAGACAGTTGCTGGGTGAGCCGTTGCAGGGCGAGAGCTGGGCCACGGTTATCGCCCGGGTGTTTGCGCCGCGTTCCGATGATGGCCATGAGATCTCATTACGTGACGGCCGGCGCGCCAGCATTTCCACCTGCCCCCTGAGTGACGGCCAGCCCGGCCAGGTGCTGCTGATTACCGATCTCACCGAGACCCGTGAATTGCAGGAACACCTGGGCCAACACCAGCGGCTGATTGCCATGGGTGAAATGGCCGCGGGCCTGGCCCATCAGATCCGCACCCCCCTGGCATCCAGCCTGCTGTTTGCCGCCCAGCTCAAAAATTCCCACCTCGATAACGCGCATCGCTCCCGCATTGTGGACAAGGTCATGGGCCAGCTGCGTCAGCTCGAGGCACTGATCACCGACATGCTGATGTTTTCACGTTCCGGCTACAGCGGCGAGGAAAGCATCAGCCTGCAGGCGCTATTGACGGATCTCTCCAGCGCGGTGGCGGCCATGTGCGAACAGCGTGATATCACGCTGGTGGTCAGCAGTGACACGCCGGACCGCCAGGTCAAAGGCAATCCCCGCATTCTCGGCAGCGCATTGCTGAATCTTGCCAACAACGCGATTCAGGCCATCGGCAAACAGGGAACGCTACACCTGCATGCCGATGACGGCATGGGCGACACCGTGGAGCTGTCGGTCATCGACGACGGCCCTGGCATCCCCAAGCATATTCAGAAAGACCTGTTTAAGCCCTTTTTCACCACCCGTAATGACGGCACCGGCCTTGGCCTGGCGGTTGTGCAGGCAGTGGCACGCGCTCATGGAGGCAGCGTGCGGGTGGACTCGATCGAAGGCCAGGGAAGCCGTTTCATTGTTCAACTGCCGATTGTTCAGCTGCCGATCGCCGGCATACAAAATTAGCACGCCCGAATTTCAGGAGGTTGTATGACTCAAGCAGTAATACTCGTGGTTGAAGATGATGCGGATTTGCAGATCGCGCTGTGCGATACCCTGGCACTGGCGGGTTATGGCACCGAGACCGCGAACGATGGTGTCGAGGCCCTGGAAATCCTCCGCCGGAAAATGGTGGATATGGTGATTACCGACATCCAGATGCCCGGCATGGATGGCCATGAGCTGCTGAAGCAGATCAAGGCGCAATGGCAGGATCTGCCGGTGATGTTAATGACCGCCTATGGTTCCATTCAGATGGCCGTTGAGGCGATGCGCGATGGTGCTGTGGATTATCTGAGCAAACCCTTCGAGGCCGAAGTGCTGGCCACCATGGTGAGCCGCTATGTCGGCACACGCAATATCGCGACCGACACGATGGTCGCCGAGGATCTGCGCAGTAAGGAGCTGGTGGAACTGGTACGACGGGTGGCCGAGAGTGATGCCACCATCATGCTGACCGGTGAAAGTGGCGTCGGCAAAGAGGTGCTGGCGCGATTCATTCACAACAATTCATCGCGTGCGGACAAACCCTTTGTCGCGATCAACTGTGCCGCGATCCCCGAGAACATGCTGGAAGCCACGTTGTTCGGCTACGAGAAGGGCGCCTTCACCGGGGCCTACAAGGCCTGCCCGGGAAAGTTCGAACTGGCCCAGGGCGGCACGTTATTGCTGGACGAGATCTCGGAAATGGATGCGGCCCTGCAGGCAAAGCTGCTGCGGGTCCTGCAGGAGCGGGAGGTGGAACGCCTGGGTGGACAGAAAACCATGGCGCTGGATGTCCGCGTACTGGCGACGTCCAACCGCCTGATGCGCACCGAGGTCAACGAAGGCCGTTTTCGCGAAGATCTGTTTTACCGCCTGAATGTATTCCCCATCCAGATTCCCGCCTTGCGTGAGCGTACCGGTGACATCCTGCCGCTGAGCAGGAAGCTTATCGAGAAACACTTTCAGTCCAGCCAGGCACCGTTGCCGGAGCTAACCACCGCGGCGTGTGAGCGCCTGATGGCGCATCAATGGCCCGGCAATGTGCGTGAGCTGGACAACGTCGTGCAGCGCGCCCTGATACTGAGTAACGGCGACAAGATCACCGCCAGTGATGTGCAGTTTGAAAACCTGTCGGCCGATGAGGCTGGCCTGGATGTGATGGGTAACGGCGAGCCAAGCACGCTGGGCAATGAAATGAAGAATCATGAATACAACAGAATTCTGGCCGTGCTGCAGGCCGATCACGGCAATCGGCAAACGGCCGCCGACAAGCTGGGGATCAGCCAGCGGACCCTGCGTTACAAACTGGCACGAATGCGGGAAATCGGCATGACCGTTCCCGGGCGTTATGGGGCGGAAACGGCATAGATTTTGCTTTTTTGTAATGAATTATTATTGCATCACATGAAAAGGATACCCTTCAATCAAGACGCGCTGAGAATACATCCGTGTACGCTCGACAGCAGCATCCCTGCTGCTGACGGTCTTGATTGAAGGGTATCCTTTCCATGCGCCTTGTTAGTAAAAAGCGGTAATCAGCTTCCTGTATATTGAAGTAGGAGAACAACGATGAATGAAATCGATACCAGTCAATTGATCACCCAGATGCGGGCCATGGCCGCGGCGGCGCAGGGTACGCCGCAACTACAGGAGAGTGGCCCCGCCGGCAGTGACTTTAGTTCAATGCTGATGAAGAGCATCAACAGTGTCAATGAAGTCCAGCAGGAGGCCGGGCGGCTAGGCGATGCCTTTGTGATGGGTGATCCAGCCGTCAGCCTTGCCGAGGTGATGATCGCGAAACAGAAATCGGGCATCGCCTTTGAGGCGACGCTTCAGGTTAGAAATAAACTGTTGGGCGCCTACAAGGAAATCATGGCAATGCAGGTTTAGCGTAGCCGGTAATGTTGTCAAATTCGTAATCATTAATGATGGGTAAAGGTCAATTATGGCACTGGTAAAAGCCGAAGAAGTATCCGCGGGGTTCACTGGTTTGAGTGGCCTGCATGCCTTCCGACAGATCGGGATCATGCTGGGCCTTGCCGCCAGCGTCGCCCTGGGCGTTACGATTGTGCTCTGGTCATGGGCGCCCAGTTTTGGCGTGCTGTACGGCGCGCTTGAAGAGCAGGATGTCAGCACGGTGCTGGATGCACTTCAGCAGAACGGGTTTGAGGCAAAACTGGATCAGGCGACAGGGGCGATTCTGGTGCCCACCAGCAGTATTCATGATGCACGAATCAAGCTGGCGTCGATGGGACTGCCAAAAGGCGTGAGTGCCGGTTTTGACGCGCTGGACGAAAAAAATAATTTTGGCGTTTCGCAATTTATGGAAAAGGCGCGTTACCAGCGCGCGCTGGAGATTGAACTGGCGCGGACCATCTCCAGCCTGAGCAATGTCAAAAATGCCAGAGTGCATCTGGCGGTGCCACAGCAGTCAGTGTTTGTGCGCAATCGAAAGAATGCGAGTGCCTCCGTGGTGGTCAACCTGTTTCCGGGAAGAAACCTGGATGAAGGGCAGGTGTCATCGATTATGCACATGGTCTCATCCAGTGTTGCGGATATGAATATCTCGAACGTCACTATCGTGGACCAACGAGGCAACCTGCTGTCGCGTGGTGAATCGACCCAGAAGATGGCAAAGACCGGCGCACAGTTTGAGTATGCCAGCCGGCTGGAAAACAGTTATATCGATCGCATCGAGCGCCTGCTCACACCGATTCTGGGTTCGGAGTCCGTTCGCGCACAGGTGACCGCGGATATCGATTTCACCATGAGTGAGCAGACCCAGGAGAGCTTTAACCCGGATACCCCGGCCCTGCGGAGTAATCAGACCCTGGTCGAGCAGTCATCGGGTGGCAGCATGAATGGCGGGATTCCTGGTGCCTTGTCCAACCAGCCTCCGGGCGCGGCGACCGCACCAGAGCTTGTCAATGGGGGTGTCGAGGGTGGCGTTAACGGCGGCGCAAATGGTTCCAGCAACTCGCATCGCAAGGAAATCAAAAACTACGAACTGGACAAGACGATCAGCCATACCCGTTTTTCCATGGGGCGTCTCCGCCGCCTCTCAGTCGCCGTGGTGGTGGATGATTCCCTGATAACGGCGGCCGATGGTTCGTTGACCCGGACACAGCGCACGCCGGAAGAGCTGGATCGACTGAGCAATCTGGTCAAGGAGGCGGTCGGCTTTAATGCCCAGCGTGGTGATACCCTGAACATCATGAATTCATCCTTCACCATGCCTGTTACGCCGGAAGAGCTACCGGAAGTGCCTCTCTGGGAGCAGGGCTGGGCGCAGGATGTTGCCAAGAAATCCCTGGGTGCATTGTTGGTGATGTTGTTATTGTTCGGTGTGCTCAAGCCTATCCTGAGGCAGCTGGCCACCCAGTCCAAGATGATGCCGGTCGCTGCATTTGGTAATAATGAACGGGCGATGTCTGACGATACGCTGACGCTGGGTGCGAAACCCGAAAACCTCGCCATCAAGGCGCCGGGCAGTTATGAGCAAAATCTGCTAACGGCAAACGCGGCCGTTGAGCAGGATCCAAAACTAGTGGCGCAGGTTGTTAAAAACTGGGTGGCATCGGATGGCTGATCAAAAAAATAATGAGGTACGTGGTGTTGATCGTGCCGCGATACTGTTAATGAGTCTCGGTGAGGCGTCGGCCTCGGAAGTGTTGAAACACATGGACCCCAAGGAGGTGCAAACCCTGGGTGCAGCGATGGCGCAGCTAAAGAATGTAACCCGCGGCCAGGTGACGTCGGTGCTGAACGAATTCTGCACCACGGTCCTGGAAGAGACCGGTCTGGGCCTGGGCACGGACGAATATGTGCGCACGGTGCTGAGAAAGGCGTTGGGCGATGACAAGGCGGATAATATCATCGATCGGATTTTACAGGGTGGAAATACCAAAGGTCTGGAAACCCTCAAGTGGATGGACTCGCGGGCGGTTGCCGAGATTATTCGTCTGGAGCATCCGCAGATCATTGCCATTGTGCTGTCCTATCTTGAGCCCGACCAGTCCGCCGAAGTGCTGTCGCTGTTTCCCGAAAAGATTCGCGTTGACGTGCTGATGCGTATCGCCACGCTGGATGGCATCCAGCCAGCTGCGCTGAATGAGCTGAATGACATTATGGAGAAACAGTTTACCGGCAAGAACAATGTCAAATCGTCCAGCGTTGGCGGCATCAAGGCAGCGGCAAATATTCTCAACTTCATCGATAGTGCGCTGGAAGGTGAACTGATGGACAGCGTGAAGGAGATCGATGCCGACCTGGGTCAGAATATTCAGGACCTGATGTTTGTGTTTGACAACCTCAATGCCGTCGATGACCGTGATATCCAGACCATTCTGCGGGAGATCTCATCCGAGTCGCTGGTGCTTGCCCTCAAGGGAACGGATGATGAACTGAAGGAGAAGATTTTCCGCAACATGTCAAAACGCGCGGCCGAAATGCTGCGTGACGACCTTGAGGCGAAGGGCCCGGTGCGCCTGAGTGAAGTGGAGGGCGCACAGAAAGAAATACTTTCCGTTGCCCGCCGTCTGGCGGATGCCGGTGATATTGCGCTCGGTGGTTCGGGTGGCGAGGAGTACGTGTAATGACCTCCAGGGTAATACCCCGCGATGCTGCGCACGGCTTTGAATGCTGGGATCTGCCGATCGTTGAAGATGTCTCCGCCGCCGTAAAGGATGCCCGTCATGGCAAGGCGCCGGGCCTGATGACGGCAGAGCAGATCGAACGTATTCAGAAGCAGGCCTACAAGGAAGCATACGATGCCGGTTTTCAGAAGGGCCGGCAGGAAGGCATGGCATCCGGCAAGGCGGAAATCGCCACCAAGGAAAAATTATTAACCACGATGCTCGATTCACTCAGTCATCCGCTTGATCGGCTGGATGAAGCGGTTGAACAGCAGCTGGTAAGCCTTGCGCTGTCTATTGCCAGACAGTTGGTGCGGCGTGAGCTCAAGGCGGACCCAGGCCAGGTCGTCGGTGTGGTTCGCGAGGCCCTGGCGGTGCTCCCCATCGGTTCACAGGATGTCAAAGTCTGTCTGCACCCGGATGATGTGCTGCTGATGCGTGAGTCGATCGCGCAGTCAGGCGCCGACCAAAACTGGTCGTTGGTGGAAGACCCCAGCCTGATGCGTGGTGATTGCAGAATTCTCACCAGGGTGTCGCAGATTGAGGCGACGCTGGAAAAGCGACTGACTGCGGTGGTCGCGCCGTTGCTGGCCGACGCGCGGGGCCGCGATGCGACACCTGCCGCGCCGGCGGACGACGAATAACCGAGCGATGGGCGACTCCATCCATGACAGTGATGACACGCTCAGTGCGGTCAACCGCAGTGGGCTGTGGGCCAAACGTCTTGCCGCGGTGGAGCGGCTGGTTGATCGTCCAAAGCTGATCGTCGAAGGCCATCTGACGCGGATGGTCGGCCTCACCCTGGAGGCCGTTGGTTGCCATGCCCCTGTGGGTTCGCGCTGCCTGGTGGAGGGGCCTGACGGTACGGACATCGAGGCAGAGGTGGTCGGGTTTTCCGGTGAAAAACTCTATTTAATGCCCGTCGGGCGCATGCACGGCATTCTGCCAAACGCCCGCGTTGTGCCCAGCAAGGAAGTATATGATGTCGCCGTCGGCCCTGAACTATTGGGGCGCGTGCTGGACGGCGCGGGCAATCCTCTGGACGGGAAGGGGGCCATCAGCACCAGTGACCGTGTGCCGTTGGCGGGGCGTGCCATCAATCCGCTGGCGCGGCAGCCGATTCGCGAGAAACTGGATGTAGGTATCCGTGCGATCAATGCCCTGTTGAGTGTGGGGCGCGGTCAACGCATGGGTCTGTTTGCGGGTAGTGGTGTGGGTAAAAGCGTGCTGCTTGGCATGATGACAAAATACACCACGGCGGATGTGATCGTGGTTGGGCTGATCGGTGAACGCGGTCGCGAAGTCAAGGAATTCATTGAAAACATTCTGGGCGAGGAAGGCATGTCGCGCGCCGTGGTGGTGGCATCACCGGCGGATGACGCCCCGGTTTTACGCCTGCATGGCGCCACCCTGGCGACACGTATCGCGGAATATTTCCGGGACCAGGGACTCAATGTACTTTTGTTGATGGACTCCCTGACGCGCTATGCCCAGGCACAGCGTGAGGTGGCACTGGCGATTGGCGAGCCACCGGCTACTAAAGGTTATCCACCTTCTGTGTTTGCGAAAATTCCGCAGCTGGTGGAGCGGGCCGGTAACGGTGATACGGGCGGTGGTTCGATCACGGCATTCTATACCGTGTTGACGGAGGGGGATGATCAGCAGGACCCGATTGCGGATGCGGCGCGTGCGATTCTCGATGGGCATATCGTGTTGTCACGTGAGCTGGCGGATTCCGGCCACTATCCTGCGATTGATGTCGAGGCCTCCATCAGTCGCGCCATGACGGAGATCACCACGCCGGAACACCAGGATGCCACGCGTCAGTTCAAGCAGTGGTATTCAACCTACCGTCAGCACCGGGATCTCATTAGCGTTGGCGCCTACCGACCGGGCAGCGATGCGCGTGTTGATGAGGCGGTGGCGCTGTATCCGCAGTTATCCGAATTCCTGCAACAAGGTATTACCGAGGCGGTGTCGCTCGAGGCCAGTATCGCGGAGCTGGAGTCGCTGCGCTCGATAGAAATTGTGACGGCGAACAAGGTGCCGGCAATGCAGAAATCCTCCGCGCAACAGACCCTGCCGGCGGGTGCCAATCCGTACGCAAAATAGATGGGGCGTGTGACTTTCTTGCGTCCGCGCCGACAGACCCTGGTCTGAATCCCAGCCAGGTCGGCACGAGACCCTGCTGCTCCGTGCCAATTCCATGGCTCCGGTGTCACCTAACCACTAATGGATGTAATAAAACGCCACTTCAAAGCCGGCGATGCTGATGGTGTCGTCGGGCTTGAGCTCGACGGGCAATGCACCAAGAGGTTCGCCGTTGAGTAAGGGGGTGTCTGTGCCGCGGCGATGCTTGGAGGCATGCACCGGGCTGATGGAATAGCTGTTTAAGCCCCGGCTGATCAGCGCCAGTTTGTGGCCCTGGAAGCCGAGGGTACTGAACGGTTTACGCAGTTCCATCACGGTACGGGCAAGGGGACCGTTCAAGGTTCGTAGACCCGCCAGCGGCTGACCCTTGATGGTCTCGGCGCGGGACTCCCAGTCGGGCAATACCATCTGCGTATCATCCAACTCGGCCTTGATAAACATGGTGGGCTCATAGCGGGCCTCGCCCTCATTCAGAAACGTGAACTGGTGGTGTCCCACCTGAATGATGTCGCCGTGTTGCAGCGAGGTCTTTTTGATGTGATTGCCATTGACCAGGGTGCCGTTGGTGCTGCCCAGGTCTTCGGCAAACACCTGCTCCGGCAGTGATGAACTGATCATGGCATGACGGCCACTGACGGTCAGGTCATTGAGCTGGATGTCATTACCGTGTTTCCGGCCAATGCTGAGATGTGCGCGATCGAGCGCATATTCATTGATGATTTCGCCATCCAGGGTCAGGATGAGTTTACTGTTCATGCGTGCAAATCCTTGCGAGGTTCAGCTCGCCACACTTTCTTATGTGGCATGGTTGAATTTCGGTGAGTCGGGTTTGAGGCTGGTTCTGGTTGCAACTCTGGGCTCACAGACTGGACTCGGCGTTTAACTCGGGCAGCTAGTTTAAAAAATAAAACTGCACCTCAAAGCCGGCGATGTTGATAATGTCGTTTTCCTTTAGCAGCGTCAGTTCGGTGTTGATAACGGCATTGTTCAGCAGGGGTATGTCGGAGGTTCTACGACTGCGGGTGCCGGCAACGGAGGTGATGTAATAGCCGCCGGTGCCACGGGTGATCAGTGCCACGCGCTTACCCTGAAAGCCGATCGTGTTGTAGGTTTTACGCAGCTCCATCACACACTTTGTGCCGGGGCCACCCACGGTCCGGAATCCGCCCAGTGGCAGTCCCTTGACCACGTGGGTGGCGATGTCGTCGGCATAGATGAACTGCGTCTCGTCGAATTCGGCCTTGATGAACATGGTGGGTTCGTAGCTGTTCTCCGACTCCTGCATATAGGTCAACTGGTGGTGGCCGATCTGGACAATGTCGCCGTGTTCCAGCGCCACCTTCTTCACGTGATTGCCGTTGACCAGGGTGCCGTTGGTGCTGCCCAGGTCTTCGATAAAGACATAATCGGGCACGCTGGAGATCTGCGCATGCCGTCCGCTCAGGGTCAGGTCATTCAGCTGAATGTCGTTGTCATGTTTGCGCCCGATGCTGATGGGACGGCCGGTAACGGGAATTTCGCGGATGATCTTGCCTTCCAGGGTGAGGATCAGTCGACGCCGCGCCTCAGGGGCGCGGGCGGCGACGTCACCGACCTGTCCCGCTTCCGGCGACACGCCGGGAGAGGCCGCATCCCGCCCGCTGTGGAGGGAGACCGGTGCATGGGTCCGTCTGTCATTGGCGGGTGATCGGCTTGAGTGATTCATCGTGTTCCCTATATTGTTCAAAGTTTGATTTCTGGCGGGCCTTTCGGTAGGCCTCTTCGCCGGTAATCAATTTTTCATCGAGCAGGCGGCGTAGCGCGGTGTCGATCGTCTGCATCCCCTGTAGCGCCCCGGCCTGAATCACGTTCTCCAGCTGCTCGGTTTTCCCCTCGCGGATCATGTTCGACGCAGCGGAATTATTAATCAGAGTCTCTACCGCTGCAAGTCTGCCACGATTATCGGCCGTTTTTACCAGTTGCTGGGAGATCACCCCGCACAGCGAGGTGGACAGCATGGTGCGGATATAGGGTTCTTCGCCCGGCGGGAAGACGTTGATGATCCGGTCGATGGCGGCGGCGGCGCCATTGGTGTGCAGGGTCGCGAGGATCAGGATACCCATCTCGGCGGCGGTCACGGCCAGGCTGATGGTCTCCAGGTCGCGCATTTCTCCCACCAGGATCACGTCGGGGTCCTCGCGCAGGGCGGAACGCAGCGCCTGGGCGAAGCCCTCGGTGTGATCGCCCAGCTCCCGCTGGCTCATCAGGCAGGTCTTGTTGCTGTGCAGGTGTTCCACCGGGTCTTCGATGGTGATGATGTGGCCTTTGCGCTCCCGATTGATGAAGTCGATGATCGCCGCGAGGGTGGTGGATTTGCCCGAGCCGGTGGGGCCGGCCACCAGAATCAGCCCCTTGCGCTGGCGGGCCAGGGTCTTCAGCACCGCCGGCATGCGCAGCTCCTCCAGGGGCGTGATCTGGTTGGGGATGGCCCGGAACACCGCGCCAATGCCGCCGAGGTGGCGAAACACATTGACGCGAAAACGGGCCACATCGGGCAGCTGGTAGGAAAAATCGGCCCCGCCCTTTTCGGCCAACACCGTTTTGACCCGTTGCGGCATGATCTCGAACAGCAGGTCTTCGGTTTCGCTCTCGGTCAGTTCGCGGTATTTGATGGGGTGGATCTCGCCGTACAGGCGTATCCGCGGGGGATTGCCTGAAACCAGGTGCAGGTCGGAGCCGGACTGTTTGACCAGCAGCTCCAGAAAGGCGTCGACGCGGCTCATGCTCAGCTGATCGCCAGGTTGACCTGGGGCAGCAGCTCGGGGTTGGTCACGAAGCGCTGGAATTGCTGTTTGTCGGTGGCGTGCAGATAGGCCTCATCGGGATCGATGGTCTTGTTCTGCACCGCCTCCAGCAGGGCCTGATCCATGGTCTGCATGCCCTTGTCGCGCCCGGTCTGCAGGATCGAGGGGATCTGGAAGATCTTGCCGGTATTGATGAGATTGGCGATCGCGGGGGTATTGATAAACACCTCGACGATGGCCTTGCGGCTGCGCCCGTCGGGGCTCTTGACCAGTTTCTGGCTGATCACGCCGCGCAGGTGCTGGGCGAGAAAGTTACTCGCCTGGGCCTTTTGCGCGGTCGGTGTGGCATCGATAATCCGGTCAATGGTTTTGGTGGCGGAGGTGGTGTGCAGGGTCCCCAGTACCAGGTGGCCGGTCTCGGCGGCGGTCATCGCCATCAGGATGGTCTCGGGGTCGCGTAGCTCGCCGACCAGGATCACGTCGGGGTCCTCGCGCAGCGCCGCTCTCAGACCGTTGGCAAAGCTGTTCACATGGGTGCCGATCTCCCGTTGCACCACCAGCGATTTCTGGCTGTGGTGGATGTGCTCGATGGGGTCTTCCAGGGTAATGATGTTCAGGCGCCGGGTGCGGTTTAGCAGGTCCAGCATCGAGGCGAGGGTGGTGGACTTGCCGGTGCCGGTGGCGCCGGTGACCAGCACCAGGCCCTGATGGGTGTCAATAAATTTGGCCACCGCCGGCGGCATGCCCAGATCGTCCAGACTGGGGATGTCGGTGTTGACCAGTCGAAAGGCCGCACCGATGCCGCTGGTTTTACGAAACAGGCTGACCCGAAAGCGCCCGACCTCATGGCTCTGGTAGGCAAAATCGATGTCCTTGCCGTTCTCGAACTGCGCCCTCTGTTGCGGGTCGATGATGTCATCGATCAGACTCGCCAGCTCCTGTTCGGAGAGTTCGCGATACTTGATGGGCAGCAGCTCGCCCATGCTGCGCAGCAGCGGCGGCATGCCCACTGCGAAGTGGATATCGGTGCAACCCTGTTCACGGCCGAGCTTCAAAAAGGCGTCAATTCTGGCCATTAGCATGCATCCTTGCAGATGGTTTCCAGTTGCAGGCGCAGCGCGTCGAAGGTTTGAAAACGCTGTTCGGGGTCGACGGCCATGGCCTTGATGATCACCTGTTCCAGCGCGGGCGGAATGTCGGCATTGATCTCACGGGGCGGGATGGCCTTGCCTTCCACGTGCTGAAACAGGATCGCCATGGACTCGTCGCCGGTGTACGGCGCCTGGCCGGCGAACATTTCATACATGATGATCCCCAGGGTGTAGATATCGGTACGCGAATCGATGGTGCGTCCCCGCACCTGTTCGGGCGCCATGTAGGTCGGGGTGCCCACCAGTATGCCGCTCTTGGTGAGCCGGGAATCCGCCTTGCGGGCGGCGGCGGCCAGACCGAAATCCACGATCTTCAGCTCGTCGTTCTCGTCGATGAGGATGTTGGCGGGTTTCAGGTCACGGTGCACCACCGCCTGGGCCTGGGCCTGGGCCATACCGCGGCAGATGCAGGAAATCACGTGGATGCCGCGCGGCAGATCAAAGGTGGTGTGCCGTGTTTTGTGCTCCCGCAGCTCGTCCGCCAGCGAGTGGCTGGGAAAGTATTCCATGGAAATCGCGTAGGAATCGCCCACGGTGACCAGGTCGTAGATGCGGATGATGTTTTCGTGGGTGATCTTGCGGGCGTAGCGCAGCTCGTGCATGAAACGCTCGATCATGTTCTGGTCGGCGGCAAACTGGGGATTGAGGAACTTGAGGATGAATTCATCACCCACCATCACGTCTTCCACCAGCCACACGACGCCAAAGGCGCCCTCGCCAATCTTGCGGATCACGTGATAGCGTTCCGCCAGGATCGTATTGGGCACCAGTCGCGAGGGGTCAAGATAGTGGGTGAGTGGCGTGGTTTCACTGTCGGTCGCCCTGGTGGCATCGAGCGGCATGGACTGGGTTTGCCCCGAGCTGTCCGGCTGGGGCGCGCGGCTGTCGAAGGCCTGGGTGGGCAGATCCATCACCTCCGTCGACGGGCGGGCGACCGGTGGCGCGACGGCGGACGCGCCACGGGAGGCAGGGCTGGCGCGGTCGCCAAAACGCTGAATCAGACTGCGCACCGTCTCGTCGGCGGCGCTGCCGACCTCGTCGCCCCGGGTATGGATGAGCTGGGTCACGGCCTCCTGCACCGCCTGTGCGGAGGTGTCATCGGTGAGACTCTCCAGCGCCTTCAGCGCCTCTTTGCGCAGCGTGTTGTCGGCCTTGTCGAGCTGGCGGAGCAGGGGATTGATCGCCTGCCGATCGCCCAGCGTGGCGAGGGCGCGGATTACCACCTGGCCGGCCTCGGGATTTTCCTCCAGCATGGTGATCAGGTGCGGCACGGCGCGGGCGTCACCAATGGCGGCGAGGGCGTCCACCGCCCGCTCTCGCACCCACCAGTCTTCGTCGCGCAGGGCCTCGATGAGGCGGTCCAGGGCGCGCGGGTCTTTGCCGGTGTTCAGAATCTCCACCGCGGTGCGGCGCAGAAATTCGTCCTTGTCCTTGATCAGGGCCAGCACCGCATCGAAAACCTTGGGTCCGCCGATTGCCCCCAGGGCATCGGCGGCCCGCACCTTCACCCACCAGTCCACGTCACGCAGCGCGTTGAGCAGGTCTTTCACCGCATTCTGGTCACCGACCTCGTTGAGTACCTCCACCGCGGCGCGGCGCACGTATTCCGATTCATCCTGCAGCACCGTGATCAGGTGTTTGACCGTGTCCGGCGACTGAATCTTGGCCAGGGTCTCGATGGCGGCCGACTGCACCGTGAGGTCGGGGTCGCTCAATAGCTGGCAGATGTCCGCCACATGTTCCGTCGCCTGCAGCGTGGCCAGCCCATTGAGGGCCGCCTGACGCACGGACTTATTGCTATCGCCGAGCCCCTTTACCAGTCCCTCGCGACTGGCCGCGGTATCGAAACGGGCCAGCAGATTGAGCAGGTGGGTGCGCACCAGGGTCTGCGGGCTGTCGAGGCGCTGGATGAGGTCCGGCACCAGGGCCTCGGTGGCGATGGTGTCCAGCAATCGATACAGCATGGGGCGCACCTTGCTGTCGACGTGATCCAGCAGGCCCAGCAGGGTCGTGGGGTTGATGCGCTCGGCGTGGCTGGTGAGTATCTCGCCCAGGGCCGTCTTGGAGACCTCGGCCTCGCCAATGGGCTGACTGAAATAGGGGAGTAGGTCGTTGGGGTTGAACTCCTTCGAGCGCTTGAGGATACGGGTTACCCCATCCACGATGCGTTGGTCGCCCGCGCTCAGGCCGACGACAAAGGCGTGCAGGGTGCTGTTGCGCACAAAGCCGATCAGCAACTGCTCCAGGGTGGCGGTGTTTTGTGGACTGCCGAGGGCCTCAATCAGCCGGGGAATGGCCGGCTCGCCGATCTGCTTGAGCCGGTACAGGGCGCGCTTGCCTTCCGCGCTGGCGCCGGCATCGTCGGCGAGCAGGGTGTTGATTGCCCGACCGGCCTGAAATCCCGATAACAGGCTCATGCGCGGCAACCGTGGCCGGACCGACACCCGGCAAGCGTCTGCGCTGTCTGGCTCACGCGCGATGGGAAGACGGCGTGGCGCAAGCTAGCCCTCTCCCTCGTCATCACCGAGCTGATCGACCTGGACATGGTTGATGTAGGATTTATTGACGAGGTAGATCAGTCCGTCATCTATATGAATCTTGATGAAGGTTTCATCCGCACGATTCAGGTAGTCCAGCAGGCGGGCATGATTCGGTGGCAGTGATTCGCGTATCGTGCCGGCGATATAGGCGCCATCCATTAACTGCAAGTGGCAACGCATGGGATTGGTTTTGGTAGCCTGCTGGTCCTCCTCGGTGGCCTCATATTCAACGCGGGTCACCGATTTGATGTTATAAAATCGCAACTCGGGTGCCTCGTCACGATTAAAGACCAGAAAACTCTGACACAGATTCAGTGCCTCCAGTGGCTGTTCGCTGCCGGCATGGTGCGGGCTTTGCGTGCGCAGATAGATCGCGCCAATCACGCGACCCTCCGGATGAACCCAGAGGGTGACCGGGCGGAGTTTTTTCGGAACCTTTAAAGTGTTGTTATCCACGGCATGGCCTTTTGTGCGATGTGTTATCGAATTGTGTGTGACGCGACAATAAACGTAGTCAGTGTGCCAATATCCATCTCCAGGAGAGGGTTTTTAGTATACGCGAATCGGGCTGATATGCCTGAGAGCCTGTGAAAAAATCGTCGACCTACTGCGGACGTCGCTTTTCGGCTGCAACGGCGTTGCGCACCATGAAAACGGCGGTCATTTGGTCCACCAAACTCCCTTGTTTTCATGGTGCGCGCCTTGTTTCGCTCGAAAATCGACGCCCTCGCTACGGCCAACGGTTCTTTCACAGGCTCTGAGTAAAATCACTGAATTCAACGGCGCGGGCTGTATCGGGCAGGCCGGATTGAGTATAACGATTTAATATTATGAAAAACATCAGTTTACAGGGTTGCCGTAGGTGGATGATCGGGCCGTCGCTACGCGTTCGACGGTGGGTCGATTATTCTTCGACAATGAACGCCGCACAAGTAACGCCGCGCAAGGTCAACTGACCTCGCGCCTGGCCACAGGACAACAGGGTGACAACAGATGATGACACACATGACCGACGCGGTACCCCGACGACCGGCATCGGCCTACCTGGAGGTGCGCGGTGGCGCCCCGGCACAGCGGTATTTCACGCTGGCGGCGGAAACCCTCATCGGTCGCAATGACGAGGATTTCAGTCTGCCCGAAGACAGCATCGGCCTGTCGGATAGCCGGGTCAGCCGGTACCACGCGCGGATATTTCAGAGCAATGGTCGGTTTTATCTGGAAGATACGCACTCGACCAATGGCACGTTTCTGAATGCCTTTCGGCTGACCCCCGGTACCCCCTATGTGTTGCGTGATGGCAGCAATATTCAGGTCGGCGGGGTCTATCTACGTTTTCGTCCCGCTGCCGTGGCGCAGGCGCCGGGTTCCTCGGAGCGTTCCTCAGGTTATTCCTCCGACTATCCCTCCGAGATCGGGCGCAATGAGGAGTTTTTTGATTTCTCCCTCACTCCCGCCAATGCAGACGGTGAGAGGGCGGCAGATGTCTCGATGCTGTTTCGCGCCCCCGAAATGACCTCACCGGAGATCAGCGCCGTGCTGGATGTCTCCGAGGTGATGGAACAGCTGCATATCGCGCAGACCGATACCACCGAGAGCAACAGCCAGCTGCTGCGACGCCTGCGCGCCATGGTGCAGGTCAGTATTGGGCTGGGTACGGAGAGCAGCCGGGAGGCCCTGTTTGCCAGGATCATGGCGGTGATTTTTGACATCTTCCCCACCGCAGAACGGGCCTTTGTGGTGCTGCGCGACAGGCGTGGCGAGGGGGTGGCCGGGTTTCATCCGGCGGCCGCCTCGACCCGCACGCCCGGCGCGGAGAACACGGTGCTGGTGCTGTCCGAGGTCATCGTTGACGAGGTGGTCGGACAGCGGCGCAGTATTCTTTCCACCGATGTGATGGATGATCAGCGCTTTAAGGGGCAAGAGTCTATCTCGCAGCTGGGGCTGCGTAGCGTGATGTGCGTGCCCTTGCTGGTGGAGGCCGAGGTCATCGGTTTGATCCAGATCGACACCCATCGCCAGACGCATTCATTTGACCAGGAAGACCTGCAGATCCTGACCGGCATCGGCGCGCAAGTCGCGGTCGCGCTCAAGAATTTTGGCCTCTACGAAGATATTGAACAGCTGTTCGAGGGTTTTGTAACGGCCTCGGTACACGCCATTGAGGAACGCGATCCCGCCACGGCGGGGCATTCGTTTCGGGTGGCGGAATATTCCCAGCGCCTGGCGCAGGCGGTGGATGGTAGCCAGCATCAGGCGCTGCGTGATATCCGCTTTAGCCTGGAGCAAATCCGGGAACTGCGCTACGCGGCCCTGCTGCATGACTTTGGCAAGGTGGGGGTGCGGGAACATGTGCTGATCAAGGCCCGAAAGCTGTATCATTCGCAGCTGGACGTTTTGCAGGAAAGATTCCGTTATGCGCGGGCGAGTCTGGAGCGGCAGGCCTATCGCGAACTGGTTTATCAGCACAGTGAGCTGTCGCCGGCCGAGTTCAGGCGGCACCGGGGCGCGGTGGAGGCGCGATTGAAACTGGAGGCGGGACGCCTGCAACGTTTCATGGCGATCATCAGACACGCCAATGAACCGTCGGTGATTGATGATCAGGTCAACGGCGAACTACAGGCGGTCGCCGATTTCGTATTTCCCGGTGAACAGGGCGAGGCTGTGGCTTTGCTCAATACGGCGGAGTTTGAGGCGTTGACCCTGGCCCGCGGCAGTCTGACACCCGATGAGCGGCTGGATATTCAGTCACACGTCAGTCATACCTTTTCCTTCCTGAGCCATATTCCCTGGACGGGATCGCTGGCCGCGGTGGCGGATATTGCCCACGCCCATCACGAAAAGCTGGATGGCAGCGGTTATCCGCAGGGCCTGAAGGGGGACGAGATTCCGATCCCGGCGAGGGTGATGACTGTGGCCGATATTTTTGATGCCTTAACGGCGGGGGATCGGCCCTACAAACGGAGCCTCAGTGTCGACAAGGCGCTGGATCTCCTCAAGCATGAGGCCGCGCACGGCAAGATTGATCCACTGTTAGTGGAGGTGTTTATTGACAGTCAGGCCTATCGGTTGTTCGATCGGCCCTGACCTTTTACGATGCGTTTTGCGATAGCTTTGGTGGAGATGAATTGATTTATGGCATTCAGGAATTGCGGTCATCTGACTCACGTCGGTAATGTGAGGCAGCACAATGAAGATGCCTATTGCATCGATACTGAGTATAACTTTGGTGTGCTGGCCGATGGTATGGGTGGCCATGAGGGCGGGGAGATCGCCAGCCGCATCGTGGTGGAGTGCGTGTGCGCCGAAATTCGTGCGGGGCGGCCGATGGCGGATGCCCTGGTACAGGCGCACCATGCCGTACGCAAGGCGGCGGATCGGGGTGAAGGAAAGCCGGGCATGGGCTCTACCGCACTCGCCCTGAAAATGGATCAGGAAAACTTTGAAATCGTCTGGGTGGGCGACAGCCGCGCCTATCTCTGGGACGGCACCGCATTGACCCAGATCACCAAGGATCATTCCCTGGTGCAGGCGCTGGTGGATGATGGCAGCATCACACTGGCCGAGGCGCGGGTGCATCCGCAGCGCAATTACATCACCCAGGCCATCGGCATGTCGGATTTGCAGACCATGCAGGTCGGCCGCGTGCAGGGAAGGCTGTGTCAGGGACAACAGTTGCTGTTATGCAGTGATGGCCTGACGGGTGAGGTTTCCGATGCGGAGATTGCCGAAATTCTGGGTCTGGAACTCAATGAAAAGCAGAAAACTGACCTGCTGATTCAGAAGTCACTGGATAATGGTGGTGCGGATAACATCACGGTGTTGCTGGTGGCAGGCCCCGCAGAGGACACCGTTTCAACCGCGGATTAAGCTCTGCGGCATGGATTCATAAAACCGGCTTATTATTTTATTGAGTCACATGGAAAGGATACCCTTCAATCAAGACCGTCAGCAGCAAGGATGCTGCTGTCGAGCGTACACGGATGTATTCTCAGCGTGTCTTGATTGAAGGGTATCCTTTCCATGCGCTTTCTTAGTAAGAGACTATTAGGCGCCTGACAGGCATCTGGGGAGAGACTGTGGCCACACATAAGCGGCAGGGCCAGTCCGGATATTCCGGACCCACACTGTATTGGCACGACTATGAAACATTTGGTGTCGACCCCCGTCGCGATCGGCCGGCACAGTTTGCGGGCATTCGTACCGATCTCGATTTCAATATCATTGGCGAACCGCTAAGCCTGTATTGTCGCCCGGCCAATGATTTTTTACCGGCGCCAGAGGCGTGCCTGGTTACCGGGATTACGCCGCAAAAGGCCCTGGCCGAGGGAGTTCCCGAGGCCGAGTTCATCCGTCAGATCCATGCCGAGTTTTCGCAGCCCAACACCTGCGTGGTGGGTTATAACAATATCCGGTTTGACGACGAGGTGACCCGCACCACCCTGTACCGTAATTTTTACGACCCCTACGCCCGTGAATGGCAAAACGGCAATTCGCGCTGGGACATTATCGATATGCTGCGACTGACCCATGCGCTGCGTCCCGAAGGCATACGGTGGCCAACCCATGCGGACGGAAAAACCAGCTTTCGACTGGAACAGCTGACGGCGATCAATGGCATCAGCCACGAGGCGGCGCATGATGCCTTGTCGGACGTGCAGGCGACGATTGCCATGGCGCGGCTGATAAAAGAAAAACAACCCAGATTATATGATTATGTCTACCGCCATCGCTCCAAACAGAGCGTCGCCCAACTGCTCAATATCGCCAGGCCGGCGCCGGTGCTGCATGTTTCCTCCATGTATCCTGCGGAGCGCGGCTGTATCGCACTGGTCGCCCCGCTGGCGGCACACCCTGTCAATAAAAATGAACTCATTGTCTATGACCTGAGCGTTTCGCCGCAGCCCTTTTTGGCACTGCGTCCGGATGAAATGGCGGAGCGCCTGTTTACCCGACAGGATGCATTGCCCGAGGGCTGCGCCAGGCTGCCGGTCAAGACGGTGCATATCAACAAGAGTCCGGTCCTGGTTCCGGTCACTACCCTAACCGCTGCGGCGGCCGAGAAATGGCAACTCAATGTGACGCGCGCACAGCAAAACCTGGCAGTGCTGTTGGCACATGCGGATTTTTCCAGAAATCTGCAGGCCGTCTATAAGGAGAGCCGAAGTTTCGAGGCCGTGGATGACCCGGACTTCATGCTTTACAGCGGTGGATTCTTTTCCAATGATGATCGAGACCGAATGGAGATCGTTCGTCAGACCGTTCCGCAACAACTGGCGAGCCTGGATCTGCCCTTTCAGGATCAGCGCCTGTCGGAAATGCTGTTTCGGTATCGGGCGCGCAATTATCCGGAGTTTCTCAGTGAAGACGAAAACAGGCGCTGGGATGAATTCAGGCTGCAACGCCTGACGATGAATAGTCATGGCGCAGGCCTTAGCCTGTCTGAATTGCGTGAACGCATTGCGCTGCTAAAACAGACCTCGGATCTGGATCAAAAGCAACAGCACATACTGGACGCATTGCTGCATTACGCAGAGTCGATTACGAACGATCTTTTGGTGGATGCGTGAATATCCAGAAAAGGTTTCGGTTTGCTTAACCCGGTTTCAGGCAAGTCACCGAAATCATATTTAACTTGTTATTGAGAAAAAAGCGGATACACTTTTATTTCGTCACGTTTTCAGTGTCCATCAAGGAGAATGTCGTGGTTAAAAGAAAAACTAAAACCAAAGCAAAAGCCAAATCAAAAGTAAAACCAAAGGCCCGCCGCGTAGCCAAACGCACCCCGGCACGGGTCGCCGCATCGAAACCCCTAAGTAAGACGCATGAGAAAACATTGAAAGTGGTTAATAGCGCTTTGAATGCAGCGGATACTCTAGCGGCGAAGGTGGTTGCTGCGGAAGAAAATCTGGCAACGCATGTGCTGAAGCTGGAAGGCGCCGTGCGCGCGGCCGCCCGAAAAGAGACCGCCGCTGCCAAGCGTGCAGTGGCATCCGCAAAGCAGGCGCTGATGAAAGGCAAGGCCGCCGTTTCTGCCGGCAAGGCCAAGGCCAGCGCCGCACAAAAATCGCTGAACGAGGCGATTAAGGCGGCTGAGTTCGAGCGCAAGATGGAAGAGGCCAAGGCGGCGGCGATCGCGAAATTCCAGGCAAAATGGGAAGCCGATTTTGCGAGCAAGCTTGCCAAAAAGGCCAGGGCTTCGAAAAAGAAGCGCAGTGTGAAACGTAAACCCACCGCGGCATAAGTTTCATTCTAATGTGAGATAGACGGAGAGGCATACGGCGCAATGCCCTTCGGTTATTGCGCCCTACGGCACTACGGCACTGTGTAGGAGGGCAGCCCCCCTGGCCGATGGGTTGAGAGGGTGCGATTGTTGGAAGGGAATCGCCGAGAGGGCTGGGCTCCTACAGGGCGCAATGCCCTTCGTTTATTGCGCCCTTGTACTGTACTGGTGTGTTGATCGGGGTCTGTCGATGCCGTCCGTGTTTATCCAATCTCCACCAGGGCCTCATCCGGGTTGACGCTGTCGCCTTTTTTGGCGTGTATCGCCTTGATGGTGCCTGCTATGGGGGCCTGTACCTCGGTTTCCATTTTCATCGCTTCGGTCACGAGGACGGGATCGCCCGCAGCGACTTCATCGCCCACGGCCACCAGCACCTCGACAATAATCCCGGGCATGGAGGCGGTGACATGCCCCGGCTCAGTGGCCTTGGGACGACTGCTGCCCTTGGCCTTGCTGGTGGCGGTGGGCTGGTTGGCCGCGCCCACCGTCATCACTTCGTCCAGTGATTCGACCATCACCTCTTCCGGTGAGCCATCTACATTGATGAAGAAGGCGCGTTTGTCGTCCTGCTTATAGCCGGTACCGGTGACCTTGATGTGGTAGTTCTCACCGTGCAGCCCAATGTTAAATTCCGTTGCAGCCGCACAATAGGACTGAGAATGGCCGGGCAGGGGCTCCAGCATTTCTGGCACCAGGGTGCCGGCCTGACGGTGTTCGAGGAATTCACGGCCGATGTCCGGGAACATGGCGTAGGTCAACACGTCTTCTTCGGATTTCGCGAGTTCACCGATCTCGCCGCGTAAGCGGGTCATCTCCGGATTTAGTAAATCGGCGGGGCGACAGGTGATGACCGTTTCATTGCCGATGGCCTTCTGTCGCACCGTGGCATCCACCTCCGCAGGCGGCTTGCCGTATTTCCCCTGCAGATACAGTTTCACTTCATTGGTGATGTTTTGATAGCGCGAATCAGAGAGCACGTTGAGCAGGGCCTGGGTGCCGACGATTTGCGAGGTGGGAGTGACCAGCGGTGGGTAGCCAAGGTCGGCGCGCACGCGGGGAATTTCGTCCAGCACGGCATTCATGTGGTCGAGCGCGCCCTGTTCCTTAAGCTGGTTGGAAAGGTTGGAGATCATCCCGCCGGGTACCTGATTGTTTTGTACGCGGGTATCGATGCCGGTGAATTCACTCTCGAACTGGTGATATTTTTTGCGGATCTCGAAGAAGTAAAAGCCGATCTCCTGCAGGGCGGCGAGATCGATGCCGGTGTCGTATTCGGTGTCGCGCACCGCGGCCACCATGCTCTCCGTCGGCGGATGACTGGTGCCGCCGGACAGGGGCGAGATGGCAGTGTCGATGTGACGACAGCCGTTCTCAATGGCCTTGAGTTGACACATGCTGGCCAGACCGGCGGTGGCGTGCGAATGCAGGTGCACGGGGATATCGACGGCAGCCACCAGGGCCTTGACCAGTTCGGCGGTGGCCATGGGCGTGAGCAGGCCGGCCATGTCCTTAATGGCGATACTGTCGCAGCCCATGTTCTGCAGTGTTACGGCCATCTCGACATTCTGTTCGATGGAATGCACGGGGCTGATGGTGTAACTGATGGCGCCCTGGGCGTGCTTGCCGGCCGCCTTGACGGCCTCGATGGAGACCTGCAGGTTGCGTACATCGTTGAGCGCATCGAAGATCCGGAACACATCAATCCCATTGTCGGCGGCGCATTTCACAAAGGCGCGGGCCACGTCATCGGAGTAGTGTCGGTAGCCCAGCAGATTTTGGCCACGTAACAGCATCTGCAGACGGGTATTGGGCAGCGCGGCGCGCAATTGCCGCAGCCGTTCCCAGGGGTCTTCTTTGAGGAAACGGATGCAGGCGTCAAAGGTAGCGCCGCCCCACATTTCGAGCGACCAATACCCGATGGCGTCGAGCTTGCTGCAGATGGGCAGCATGTCTTCGGTGCGCATCCGGGTTGCCAGTAATGATTGGTGCGCATCCCGTAGCACGGTATCGGTAATGTAGACTTTCGACATGGTTCTTTCCTGGTGCGGTTTAAAAGATAGTGCCAAGTGCCTAGACGTCAGAGGCCCATGTGGGCGGCGACGGCGGCGCCAATGGCGGCGGCAAGGTGGCGTGATGAGGGGCGCACCGAATAATTGATCAGCTCCGGGTGTGATTCGACAAACGAGGTGTCGAACTTGCCGGATTGAAAATGCGCCGATTTCAGAATCTCCAGCTGGTACGGGATGGTCGTTTTGACGCCGTACACCCCGATGTCATTCAGGGCGCGGTTGGCACGGTCCAGCAGCGAATCCCAGTCCAGCGCCCAGACGATGAGCTTGGCGCACATGGAATCGTAGTAGGGGGGGATTTCATAACCCGTATAAATCGCCGCATCGGTACGCACCCCGGGTCCGCCCGGGGCGAAATAGCGGGTGACGCGGCCGAAGCTGGGCAGAAAATCATTCTTCGGGTCTTCGGCGTTGATGCGAAATTCCATGGCAAAGCCGCGACGCTTCACATCGCGCTGGCTGTAGCGCAATTTCAGTCCGGCCGCGATGCGGATCTGTTCCTGCACAATATCGATACCGGTGATCTGTTCGGTGATGGTGTGCTCCACCTGCAGGCGGGTGTTCACCTCCATGAAGTAAAATTCATCATTCTCCGTTAGTAGAAACTCGATGGTGCCGGCATTGGTGTAGCCCACGGAGCGGGCCGCCGTGACGGCCAGCTTGCCGATGTACTTGCGCTGCTCGTCATTGAGCTGCGGCGATGGCGCGATCTCGATGAGCTTCTGGTGACGGCGCTGGATGGAGCAGTCTCGCTCGAACAGATGAATGATCTTGCCGTGTTGATCGCCCAGCACCTGCACCTCGATGTGGCGGGGGTTGTCGATGCACTTTTCCAGAAACACCTCGGGGGCGCCAAAGGTCTTGCTGACCTCCGAGACCACGCGGTCAAAATTCCGATTAAGTTCATCGGCATCCGCGCAGCGACGAATACCGCGCCCGCCGCCGCCGTTGGTGGCCTTCAACATCACCGGGTAGCCGATCTGTTCAGCGATGGTGAGTGCCTCCTTGACGGACTGCAGGTTGTTTTCACTGCCGGGGGTGACCGGCACGCCAGCCTCGATCATCGCGGCGCGGGCCTGCAGCTTGTCGCCCAGACGGCGAATTACCTCGGCCGTTGGGCCGATAAAATGGATGCCGCGTCTCTCACAGGCCTCGGCCAACAGCGGGTTCTCGGAGAGAAACCCATAGCCCGGGTGCAAGGCATCACAGCCGGTCGCGATGGCCAGATTGACGATGCGGTGCACATTCAGGTAGCCGGAAACGGAGTCGGGCCCGAGATTGTAGGCCTCGTTGGCCTTTTTGACGTGCAGCGAATAGCGATCCGCATCCGTATAGATCGCCACGGATTTGATACCGAGCTCCGCACAGGCACGGACAATACGCACCGCAATTTCACCGCGATTGGCGATGAGGACTTTCTTGATCATGGCAAACCCGTCGTTTAGGGCGTGAGTCGGAGCGTTATTTCAACGCATTGTTTTTAATGGTAATTATTAAGTTTTTGTGATGCCCGGAGTCAATCCAGAGACCGTTTCGCACGCGCATCTGATTAATAGTGGCAGGCCGTCAAAAAACCTGACCGGAATCACCCCACCGACTATTGCGGATCACAAACAGTGCGTCAAGCCAGCCCGGCGCCCGGCCAGCGGTGTTGATGGGGATTCCCCTGCCACATTCGGCGCTAAGGCTTTGACAGGAAACCGAATCCCACTTAAAATCGCGCGTTTGGTTCGAGCCGCCTTGCGGTGGATGCAGCCTGTTTGGCCTGTCGTGGGTCGATGAGTAGTGGTTGTTATGGATATTATTGAGCCTTTTGAACTGGCAGCGCAGCACCGTACGCTGGCAGGTCATCTGCCAGTATCGAGCTTGCCGCGACTGATCCCGTTGTTAATCACGGACGACCTTGTGGTGCTGGGTCGATGTCGGGTTGATTACGTGCTGAATTTTGGTGTTGACGAGGGTGGAGTTCCGGGGCTGACGGGGACACTGCAGGCAGTGTTGCCATTGCAATGTCAGCGCTGTATGGAAGAGCTGGCGTTTCCGGTCAGCCTGGTGCTTAACCTGGCCCTGGTGAAGTCCAGACAGGCGGCACAGCAGCTGCCGGAAAATTATGACCCGTTACTGGTCTTGCCGGATGAAGAGACCAGTGTTGAGTCGATCATTGAAGACGAATTGATTCTTGCCCTGCCACAGGTGGCAATGCATGAAATAAAAGATTGCCCGAAAGGCGAAGCATTCCTTAATACCGAGGATGGGTCAGCACCGCAGCGCGAAAATCCGTTTGCTGTACTGGCACAATTGAAAACCTCTCAGTCGTCACACGACGATTGAGGGAACCTGTAAAGAAGAGGATTTAACAATGGCAGTGCAAAAGAGCAAAGTAACCCCTTCACGTCGCGGCATGCGTCGTTCACATGATGCGTTGAAACCGGCGACCCTGTCGATTGAACCAACTACCGGTGAAACACATCGTCGTCATCACGTGAGTGCCGATGGTTATTATCGTGGCCGCAAGGTAACGGGTTCCACCAGCGGCGAATAACACTTCGTTAGCGCAATAGACAACAATTAACGGTTATGGGCACACTATACCCACCGTTGTTCAACTGCACGGTTCAGATTCTCAGCGCTGTTTAACACGCTGAGAATCTGTGACGCGGTGTCTGTCGCGTCCTCGTATTACAAAATAACATCAAAAAATCCATATGAGCCTAGAATTTTCCATCGCGCTTGATGCTATGGGTGGTGATCACGGCCCATCGGTCGTGGTGCCCGCTGCGCTGCAAATTTTGGCGGAATCCCCACAGCTGCGCATTATCCTGGTGGGTGATGAGTCGGTGTTGGAACAAGAGCTGGCGACACACAAGCAGGCTGCCACATCCTCTATCTCGTCACGGTTATCCATTCAGCATGCCTCGCAACAGGTGACAATGGATGAAAAGCCTTCCGTTGCATTGCGGACCAAAAAAGATTCCTCGATGCGCGTGGCCATCAACATGGTCAAGGAGGGGCAGGCCAGGGCCTGCGTGAGTGCCGGCAATACCGGAGCCCTGATGGCGACGGCGCGTTTCGTGCTGAAAACCCTGCCAGGGATCGATCGGCCCGCCATTATCTCCACACTGCCGAGCCTGAAAGGCCATACCCACATGCTGGATCTGGGCGCCAATGTTGACACCAGCGCGGACAATCTTTTCGAGTTTGCGGTGATGGGTTCGGTGCTGACCAGCGCGGTGGAGAATATAGAGTCGCCGACGATTGGTCTGCTGAATATCGGTGAAGAAGAGGTAAAGGGTAACGAGCGCGTAAAAGAGGCGGCGCGCATTTTGGCGAGCAGCGACCTTAACTACATCGGTTTTGTCGAAGGTGATGACATTTTTAATGGCAAGGTGGATGTGGTGGTGTGTGACGGTTTTGTCGGCAACGTCTCACTGAAAACCGCAGAAGGCGTGGCAAAAATGATCAGCCACTTTTTACGCGAAGAATTCAGGCGCAATATTTTTACCCGTTGTGCAGGGTTGATCGCCTTACCGGTGCTAAAGGCCCTGAAACAGCGGATCGATCCTCGGCGCTATAATGGCGCGAGCCTGGTGGGGCTCACCGGTATTGTCGTTAAAAGCCATGGTGGCGCGGATGTATTGGCCTACGCCAGCGCGATTCGTGAGGCGCTAGTGGAAGTTGATAAAAATATCCCTGAACGCATCAGTAAACACGTGGAAGAGGCAATGGCTCGAAGGCAGAGCGATTGATGAGCGCCGCTAAGGAGTCTCCTATCTATTCCAAAATTCTGGGTACTGGCGGCTATCTGCCGGAGAAGGTGTTGACCAATCACGACCTCGAAACACTGGTGGACACATCGGATCAGTGGATTACAGAGCGCACCGGGATTAAAAAGCGCCATATCGCCGCTGATGACGAAACCACCTGTGACCTGGCCGAGCATGCCGCGCGTCAGGCGATTGAGGCTGCGGGTATTGCTCCGCAAGAGATCGATCTAATTATTGTTGCGACCACGACACCGGATCGTGTGTTTCCGAGTACCGCCTGCCTGTTACAGCAACGGCTGGATATCCACGGCTGTGCGGCCTTTGATATTCAGGCGGTGTGTACCGGTTTCGTTTACGCACTCGGTGTCGCGGACAAATTTATAAAAAGCGGCAGCCATAAACTTGCCCTGGTAGTGGGTGCGGAAACCATGTCGCGCATTGTGGACTGGACCGATCGCGGTACCTGTGTATTGTTTGGTGACGGTGCGGGCGCCGTCGTGCTTGGCGCCAGTGACGAACCGGGAATCCTGTCGACGCATCTGCATGCCGACGGCCAGTACAAGGAATTATTGTCGACCACCGGCGGTATATCCGAGGGCTTTCCCGAGGGCAGTAACGGCAAGGCACATGTCACCATGCAGGGTAACGAAGTATTTAAAACGGCGGTGAATACCCTGGGGCGTATCGTTGATGAAACGCTGGCCGCAAATAACATGAAAAAGTCAGACATTGACTGGCTGGTGCCGCATCAGGCCAATATCCGCATCATTAATGCCACTGCCAAAAAACTGAAGATGAGTCCGGACCACGTGGTGGTCACCGTTGCCGAACATGGCAATACCTCGTCGGCGTCCGTGCCGCTGGCGCTCAATGTGGCGGTGCGTGATGGCCGCATTCAGCGCGGTGAGACCATTTTGCTGGAAGCCTTCGGTGGCGGTTTTACCTGGGGCTCGGCCCTGTTGCGTTATTGATTGATGGGCTACCGGCCAAGACGTAAGTTAAGCACGACATTGAGTTCGCAGAGAAAAGTAACACCTGAATCCACGGTTAAGCCACGAATTCAGGTGACAGTCAGGCCATTTTTACAGTGGTTGTAGATTGTCCGTAAAAATTTCAGGAATTAAGACATGAGCTTCGCATTGGTTTTTCCCGGTCAGGGTTCACAGTCCGTGGGTATGTTGGCAGAACTTGCCGCGCTGCATCCGCAGATCAAACAGACATTTCAGGAGGCCAGTGATGCGCTGGACTATGATCTCTGGCAGCGGATCCAGGATGGCCCTGAAGATGAGCTTGGCAAGACACACATCACCCAGCCGGCGATGCTGACGGGCGGTATTGCGGTGTGGCGTTTATGGCAGTCGCAGACCGACCTCAGGCCGGCTGTCATGGCGGGCCACAGCCTGGGCGAATACAGCGCCCTGGTCGCCGCCGGCAGCCTGTCCCTGGCCGACGGGGTCAAGCTGGTTGAAGATCGTGGGCGTTTTATGCAACAGGCGGTACCGGCGGGGGTCGGCGCGATGGCGGCGATACTGGGCCTGAAGGACGAACAGGTGATCGCGGTATGCACTAGTGCCGCCGGGGGCGAGGTGGTGAGCGCGGTGAATTTTAATTCACCGGGCCAGGTGGTTATCGCGGGCCATGCCGCTGCGGTCGAGCGCGCGGTTGAGGGCGCCAAACAGGCCGGTGCGAAACGTGCCCTGATGTTGCCGGTGAGCGTGCCATCGCATTGCAGTCTGATGCTGCCGGCCGCCGAGCAGTTGGCGACACGCCTGGCCGAGATCACGATTAACACGCCGACGATTGCGGTATTAAATAATGTCGATGTCACCGCCGAGAGCGACGTAGACGCCATCCGTGACGCGCTCCGACGCCAGCTGTTTTGTCCGGTGCGCTGGGTGGAAACCATCAATGCCATCGCTGGTCAGGGCATTCAACAGCTGGTCGAATGTGGCCCGGGCAAGGTGCTGGCAGGGCTGAATAAACGCATCAATCGAGACATGGCCGCCTACACGACATCCGATGTAGCCGGCTTTAACACGGCCTTGCAGGCCATTCAGGGGGGAGACTAACGATGTCAAACACTGAGCAGATGAAAAACAGTCTGGAGGGTGAAGTTGCCCTGGTGACGGGAGCCAGTCGTGGTATTGGTCAGGCTATCGCCCTGGCGCTGGGCAATATGGGCGCGACCATTGTCGGCACCGCGACATCGGCGACGGGCGCCGATGCGATCACGGCCTACTTTGCGGCGCAGAATATCAGGGGGCAGGGCATGGCGTTGAACGTGACGGATGCCGATTCCGTCAGCCAGGTCGTGTCCGCCGTGACCGAGGCCTTTGGCGCCCCCAGCATTCTGGTCAACAACGCGGGCATCACGCGCGACAACCTGTTGATGCGCATGAAGGAAGACGAATGGCAGGACATCATCGATACCAATCTCACCTCGGTGTATCGCTTGTCCAAGGCCTGCCTGCGGGCAATGACCAAGGCGCGCAAGGGTCGCATCATCAGCATCAGCTCCGTCGTGGGGGCCGCCGGCAATGCGGGACAGACCAATTATGCGGCTGCCAAGGCGGGCTTGATCGGTTTTACCAAATCGCTGGCGCGCGAAGTCGGCGCACGCGGGATTACCGTCAATGCCGTCGCGCCTGGCTTTATCGACACGGACATGACGCGCGCCCTGCCCGATGCGCAACGTGAGGCGCTGCTGACCGGTATTCCCCTCAATCGTTTGGGACAGCCTGAGGAGATTGCAGCCGCAGTGGCCTTTCTGGCCTCGCCGGGCGCGGCCTACATCTCCGGCGAAACGTTGCACGTGAATGGTGGAATGTACATGGCTTAATCCTCGGCGGATTTTGTTTGAAATGTATAATTTTTTATTTATCAACAGGTTGCAGCACAATGTTAAAGGGTTTTTTTGCTTGTAACCCGGCGACGTTTTCTCTAGAATACCGCCACGCGGCTAGGGGCTGCATTGTAAAAACTTTGGGAGGATTTATCCGAGATGAGCACCATTGAGGAACGGGTCAAGAAAATCGTTGTTGAACAACTTGGCGTTAAGGAAGAAGAAGTCAGCAGCGAGTCATCATTTGTTGACGATCTGGGTGCCGATTCCCTGGACACTGTAGAGTTAGTGATGGCATTGGAAGAGGAATTTGATACCGAAATTCCTGATGAAGACGCCGAAAAAATCACCACGGTAAAGCAGGCAACGGATTACGTTACCGCCCACACCGAAAGCTAGGTTTGTTTTCCGCCAGGTTTGTTTTCTGAAGGCTCATTTTGGTTAGGAAGGGGCCTGGTGCGAGAAAAAAGTGTGACCGACGATGAATGTCGGTTACTGAGGCCGCAAGACTGCTGATAAGTGGTTGCGGCCTTTTCTATGTTGATACCATCGGTTTTGCAGTGGCAGGGGGCAGGCGGGGCAGGGTTGATCCTGACCGGTTGCCTACCCGTACCTTGTAAGGCCGTCGTAAACCATCCGTAAAAACAGCAGCGAGAGAGTGCAGTGACTAAACGACGCGTAGTGATTACCGGACTGGGCATGGTCTCCCCCGTGGGACTGAATGTCGCTGATTCCTGGGCAAACATATTGGCCGGCAAGAGTGGCATTGCGCCACTGACCCATTTTGATGTCAGTGACTTTCCGGTGCGCTTTGGCGGTTCCATTCGCGATTTTGATATCACCGAATACATCTCCGGCAAGGATGCCAAGAAGATGGATCCGTTTATCCACTACGGCATTGCCGCCGGTATGCAGGCCGTGCAGGATTCGGGGCTGGAAGTGACCGAGGAAAATGCCGAACGGATTGGCGTCGCCATCGGTTCGGGGATCGGTGGACTTACCGGTATTGAAAAGGGACACGATGCCTTTCTCAAGGGTGGGCCGCGCAAGATTTCACCGTTCTTTGTGCCCAGCAACATCATCAATATGATCTCGGGCAACCTGTCGATTGTTTACGGCATGAAGGGTCCGAACTATGCGATCACCACCGCCTGTGCCACCGCCACGCATTGCATTGGCGATGCCGCGCGCCTTATCGAATACGGTGACGCCGATGTGATGATCGCCGGCGGCGCGGAAATGGCGACCTCCACCACCGGTCTGGGCGGCTTTGCCGCAGCGCGTGCGCTCTCCGCCCGCAATGATGACCCGCAGGCCGCCAGTCGGCCGTGGGACAAGGACCGTGACGGCTTCGTGCTCAGTGACGGTGCGGGTGTGGTGGTGCTGGAAGAGTACGAAACCGCCAAGGCGCGCGGCGCAAAAATTTACGCGGAAGTCATCGGCTTCGGCATGAGCGGTGACGCCTATCACATGACCTCGCCCTCACAGGGTGGCGAAGGTGCCGCACGTTGTATGAAGCTGGCGCTGAAAAATGCCGGCATCAATCCGCAGCAGGTGGACTACATCAATGCCCACGGCACCTCCACGCCCGCGGGTGATGTGGGCGAGACCCAGGCGATGAAAACCGCCTTCGGCGAGCACGCCTACAATGTCGCGGTCAGCTCCACCAAATCCATGACCGGGCACCTGCTCGGCGCGGCGGGCGGCATTGAGGCGGTGTTCACGGCGCTGGCGATTCGTGACCAGGTCGCACCGCCGACCATCAACCTGGATCATCCGGATCCGGAATGCGATCTGGATTATGTGCCGGGTGCCGCGCGGCCGATGAAAATCGATATCGCCATGTCCAACTCCTTCGGTTTTGGTGGCACCAACGGTACGCTGATCTTCCGCAAGCCGGACTAGCCCGCAAGCGATTCGAGCAGCGCCGGCCCATGGCTCATGCAACGCAGGCAAACGCGAGTCCCTGCATCCGGGTGCTGGATGCGACGCTTGATCTGCTCGCGCTGCATCGGCGTAATCCCCAGCGTTATCCCTTCCTGTTGCAGAGTGTCGCGCACGGCGCGGCGGATGCCCATTTCGACATTCTGTTCGCCTTCCCCGGAGAGACCCTGCGTGCGGACGCCTTGGCCACGGCTACGTCCTCCGCGGCCGGGGACTTTCTCGACCGGCTCGATGCCCGTTGGCGCGATGCGTCTTCCAGCGTCGCGCCAGCCCCTGCCGATGGACTGCCCTTCACCGGGGGCTGGTTTCTGTTTCTGGCCTACGAGCTGGCCGGGCAGGTCGAGCCCAGTCTGGATCTGCCGGCGGCCAAGACGGCCTTGCCGGTGGCCTATGCCGCTCGCATCCCCGCGGCGGTGATCATCGATCATCAGCGCCAGCAGACCTGGCTGCTGAGCGAGGCGGATCAGGCCGACCTGCTTGATGTCCTGCAGCGGGATTGCACGGCGACGCCGTTCCCGCCTGCGGTACTGAAAGGCCTTCACGTTGCGCTGACCGAGGACCCGCCATCGCGTTATCTACAGGGCGTGGAGCGGATCAAGCAGTACATCGTGGATGGCGATGTGTTTCAGGTGAATCTGTCGCGGGCCTGGCAGGGGGAGTGTGATGCAAAGGTGACGGCGGCGGATATCTATCAGCAGCTGTGTGCGCAAAATCCGGCCCCCTTTGCCGGGTTGGCGGTGATCGGCGATGCCGCCGTGATCAGCTCGTCGCCGGAACGTTTGGTGCGCGTCACTCATGGGCAGCGGGTGGAGACGCGCCCCATCGCCGGCACCCGTCCGCGGGCGGCGCATGCCGCCGACGATCATGCCCTGCAGGACGAGCTGCTGGCCCATCCCAAGGAGCGTGCCGAGCACATTATGCTCATTGACCTCGAGCGCAATGATCTCGGCCGCGTCTGCGTGCCCGGTAGTGTCGAGGTCAACGAGCTGATGGTGTTGGAGAGTTATACCCATGTGCATCACATTGTCTCCAATGTGCGCGGCCGTCTGCGCCCCGGCGTGACGCCCGGGCAGGTGATCCGCGCGGTATTTCCCGGCGGCACCATCACCGGTTGCCCCAAGGTCCGCTGCATGGAGATTATCGCCGAGCTGGAGGCCGAGGGCCGTGGGGCCTACACCGGTTCCATGGGCTACCTCAATCATGACGGCCGTCTGGATCTGAATATCCTGATTCGCACCATCACCCTGTCGGGACGACAGCTGATGCTGCGTGCGGGGGCGGGCATCGTTGCCGACTCGGTGCCGCAGAACGAGCTGGAGGAGACCCGTGCCAAGGCCCGTGGTCTGTTGCTGGCGCTGGCCGATGACACGCCACGGGGCTGAAGCGACACGCCGCGGTTGCCCCGGTGTCGGCATCGGCTTGTGTTATCCTAACCGCTTCTGACGAGACGCTACGATCCCGTGTCAGCGACCCGTAATCGACAGGATGAGCAGACCCAGTGGCCGGCATATTAATCAACGGACATCCGACGCAACAACTCTCGGTGCTGGATCGTGGTTTCCAGTACGGCGATGGCGTGTTTGAGACGCTGCGCATCGCTCAGGGACAGCCGCAACACTGGCCGCGACACATGGCGCGCCTGGTCAGTGGCTGTGAGCGTCTGGGCATCACCCCGCCGGACCTCGCCTTGCTGCGTACCGAGGCCGAGCAGCTGTGTGGTGAGTCCGGGGACAGTGAGTGCGGCGTGCTGAAGATCACCGTGACCCGAGGAAGCGGAGGGCGGGGTTATGGTGCCAGGGGTGTGGGTGAGCCGACGCGGGTGTTGGCGGTCTTCCCCGTGCCGGAATTTCCCGCCAGTCATGCGACTCAGGGCATCCGGCTGCGGCTGTGCACGATGCGCCTCGGCGACAATCCGGCCCTGGCCGGCATCAAGCACCTCAATCGCCTGGAGCAGGTGCTGGCGCGGGCGGAGTGGGACGACCCCGCGATTGCCGAGGGGCTGCTGATGGATAATCATAATAATATTATTGAGGGAACCATGAGCAATCTGTTTTGTGTACAGGCGCCCGCAGGCGCGCCGCCGATCTTGCTGACCCCCAGCCTTTCCCGTTGTGGCGTGCGGGGGGTGACCCGTGAGCGCATTCTGGCGCTTGCCAGACAGCTCGACATTCCCTGTCGCGAGACCGAACTGCAACTGACGGATCTGCAGCAGGCCACGGAAGTGTTTGTCTGCAACAGCCTGATCGGCATCTGGCCGGTGCGCCAGTTCGAGCAACACGACTATGCGCCCGGGCCGCTGACCCGTCGTCTGCGTGCGGCCCTGGAGCAGGACAGCGGAGTCGGCGCATGACTCGGCGCATGACACAGCGCATGACAAAGCCTGCCCGTGAAAAGCTGTTTAAACTGATCGGCCTGGCGGTATTGCTGGGCAGCCTGACCGGCGCCTGGGTGATGATGGATTACCGCTCCTTTGTCAATGAGCCGCTGGTGTTCGGCGAGGAGGGGCTGCGCTACGAGATAAAGCCGGGCCGGACCCTCACCCACGTGGCCCGCGATTTAGAGCGGCGGGGGCTGGTCGAGTCGGCATCCTACCTGGTCTGGCTGGGCAAGTTCGAGGGCATGGCGAATACCATCAAGGCCGGTGAATACCGCTTTAATGACGGTATCCTGCCGGCGCGCCTGCTGGAGCAAATCACCAATGGCGAGATGCTGCAATACGCCATCACGGTCGTTGAGGGCTGGAATTTTTACCAGTTGATGGACGCGGTGCACAGCAATGAATACCTGCTGCATACCCTGTCGGATTACAGCGATGAAGAGATCATGGCGCAGATCGGCCATCCCGGTGAACATCCCGAGGGAATGTTTCTGCCCGATACCTATTATTTCCCCCGGCTGACCACCGACGTCGCCTTTCTGCAGCGGGCTTACAGCGCCATGCAGCTATTCCTGACGGAGAACTGGCCGAACCGCTCCATCGATGTGGAATTCGAGACTCCCTATGAGGCCCTGATTCTGGCCTCGATTGTGGAGAAGGAGACCGGGCTGCCCAGCGAACGCAAACAGATTGCGGGCGTGTTCAATCGTCGCCTGCAAAAGCGCATGCGCCTGCAGACCGACCCGACCGTCATCTACGGTTTGGGACACGCCTTCGACGGTGATATCCGTCGGCGCGATCTGCGCAAGGACACCCCCTACAACACCTATCTGCGCCGGGGTCTGCCACCCACCCCCATCGCCATGCCGGGCCGCGCCGCGATTCTGGCGGCACTGAATCCGATGCCCGGTATCGATCTCTATTTTGTGGCGCGGGGGGATGGCGGACACCAGTTTTCCTCAACCCTGGAGCAGCATAATGAGGCAGTGGTGGAATACCAGCTGGGAGGGCGCGAGCAGCCCTTTTCATCCCTGCCTGCCGGCAAGCAGGGAATGGATCAATGAGACAGCCGGGCCTTTTTATTACCCTGGAGGGCGGTGAGGGGGCAGGGAAAAGCACCCAACTGGCCTATCTGCAGCAACGCCTGCAGCAGGCGCTCGACGCCGCAGGCAAGACCCTGCACGTCACCCGGGAGCCCGGTGGCACCGCCCTGGGTGAGGAGATCCGCACACTGCTGCTGGATCATCGTCAGGCGGCCATGGCGGCCGACACCGAGCTGCTGCTGATGTTCGCCGCGCGGGCCCAGCATCTGGCCGAAGTGATCCGTCCCGCCCTGGCGGCCGGCGAGTGGGTGCTGTGTGACCGCTTCACCGATGCCACCTACGCCTATCAGGGTGGCGGGCGGGGTGTCGACATGGCGCGTATCGCGGCGCTGGAAGACTGGGTGCAGGGCGGCCTGCGCCCGGACCTGACCCTGCTGCTGGATTTGCCGGTGGACATGGGTATGGCCCGCGCCGGACAGCGTGGTGATCTGGATCGTTTTGAGCGCGAAAAGATCGACTTCTTCGAGAAAGTTCGGCAAACCTACCGGGAGCGTGCAGCGGCGGAACCCGAGCGGTTTCGTATTATCGATGCCGCCCAGGATATCGAACAGGTGCAACAGCAGATCGGTGCCGTGCTGGAACCCTTGCTTAACTCGCAGATTGCGGCAGGGGGCTGATAGATGGCCGCACCCTTACCCTGGCAACAGTCGCTGTGGGACGACCTCATCGGTCGGCTGCGATCCGGCACGCTGCCGCACGCGCTGTTGTTCAGCGGTGCGGTCGGCTACGGCAAGGCGGTACTGGCCGAGGCGCTGACCCAGAGCTTGATGTGCCAGTCGCCACAGGATGACGGCCGCGCCTGCGGTCGCTGCCAGGGTTGCGGGCTGCTGGCGGCGGGTACCCACCCTGACCTGCTGGAGATCGAGCCGAAAGAAAAGGGCAAGGCCATCCCGGTGGATAGTATTCGCGCGGTGGGCGATTTTCTGGCCCTCAAGGGCCAATACAGTGGGCGCCAGGTCGTGCTGATCAATCCCGCCGAGGCCATGAACCGGTTTTCGGCCAATAGCCTGTTGAAGACCCTCGAGGAGCCGAGTGACGATGCCCTGCTGATCCTGATCAGCAGCCAGCCATCGCTGTTGTTGCCGACCATTCGCAGCCGTTGCCAGCAGGTGATCTTTCAGCGGCCGGCGGCGGAGACCAGTGAGCCCTGGCTGGCCGCACAGCTGGCCAGCCTCGAGGGCAAGGCACCCGCGATTGGCCTCAAGGAGCTGCTAATGCTGAGCGATGGCGCGCCCCTGGGCGCACTGGCTCTGTGTGAGAGCGGCGGGCTGGCCATCCGCAGCGAGCTGATGGAGCGATGGGCCGCTCTGCGCATGGGCAAGGGGGATCCACTGGCCTGCGCGAAACAGTGGTCGGAACTGGGTATACCCCAGGCAACCCAGTGGCTGGCCAGCTGGACCATGGACCTGATCCGGCTCAAGTCGGGCATGGATCCGGACGCTATTTCTAATGGTGACCTACGGCCGCAACTGCAAAAACTGGTCGGTGGCCTGGAACTGAAGGCGCTGTTTGCCTACCTGGAACAGATCACCGACTATACGCGCTGGGCAGGCGGACAATTAAATCCCCAGCTGGCGATGGACGAGCTGATGATCTGCTGGAGCCGTCAGCGCTAATCGAGAGCCGTCAGCGCTAATCGAGAGCCGTCAGCGTTAGTCGAGAGCCGTCGGCGTTGATGCCGGGCGACCGGCGGAAAAAATGATATCGGGAGTGAGCGGGAAATATGAGCGGAGATTTTCGACAAGGCGGTATTCTTTCGTTGGCGATCAAGGACAAGAGCTCGCTGTATGCGGCCTATATGCCCTTTGTGAAATTCGGCGGGCTGTTTATCCCCACCAACAAGCAATACAAACTGGGTGACGAAGTCTTCATGCTGCTCACCCTGATGGAAGAAACCGAGAAGCTTCCGGTGGCCGGCAAGATCGTCTGGGTGACGCCGACCGGTGCCCAGGGTGCGCGTATCGCCGGTATCGGGGTGCAATTCAGCAACCAGGACAATGGCGCGGTGCGCAACAAGATCGAAACTTATCTCGCCGGTGCATTGAAGTCTGATCGGCAGACGCATACCATGTAGCCACTTTCGTCTGTCTCACCCCGTCGTCGTGTCGGCGACCTTGTCCGTATCACGGTAGCGCCTGTGTCCATCCCATCTTCAATTACAACCACACCGTTGGTCGATTCCCACTGTCACCTTGACCGGCTGGATCTGTCCCCCTGGAATGGTGATCTAAACGGCGCCCTGCAACATGCCGCCGCGCAGGGTGTGGGGCACTTTCTGTGCGTGTCCATTGATCTTGAGCACTACCCCGCGCTGTTGCAAATGGCCAAAAGCTATCCGCAGATTTCGGTTTCCGTCGGCGTACACCCCACCTCGCAGACAGGACATGATCCCAGCAGCGGCGAATTAATCGCCCTGGCAGCGGAGCCCGAGGTGGTGGCCATTGGTGAAACAGGGCTGGATTATTTCCGCTGTGAAGAAGGCGAGGCGGGTGAGCTGGAATGGCAGCGGGAACGCTTCCGTCAGCACATCGCCGCATCGCGGGCCGTACGCAAGCCGTTGATTATCCATATGCGCGATGCCACCGAGGACACCCTGCGGATGTTAAGGGAAGAGGGCGCCGATGAAGTCGGCGGCGTGATGCACTGCTTCGTGGAAAACTGGGACATTGCCAAGCGGGCCCTGGATCTCAATTTCGATATTTCATTCTCGGGGATTGTCACCTTTAATTCGGCCAAAGAGCTGAAGGAGGTCGCCAGGAATATTCCCATCGAGCGCATGCTGGTGGAGACCGATTCACCCTATCTTGCGCCGGTGCCCTTTCGGGGAAAGCCCAATCAGCCCGCCTATGTTCGCCAGGTGGCAGAGTGTATTGCGAGCTTGCGCGACAGCTCGTGGGAGCAGATTGCAGAAAAGACCACGGAAAATTATTTCAAACGTTTTGGTGCGCAGGCGTAGCACGGATATACCCGCAATACGATCAGGTCACTGCCGCCGCAATGTCTAGCGCCTGACGCAGTTTATCCCTCGGCGTATAAAAATGCGGTGAAAAGCGTATGCCACCACCGCGTTGCGCGCACATCACCCCCTGCTCCGTGAGTGCCGAGAACAGTGTGTCATTGTCGGTGTGACGATGACGAAACGTCACAATGCCGGCATATCGCCCGGGCGTACAATCGGTCAATAGTTCAAGCTGTTTCGATGCCTTAATTCCCTCGAATAGATAGTCGCTATTCTGCGTCACCATTGCTTCCACCGTTTGCATGCCGGTCTCCAATAACAGCGAAAGGCTGGCTTCAAGGGCATGAATGCCCAGCATGTTGGGGCTGCCACACTCAAAACGCCGGGCCGTAGTCGCGGGTTTCCATTGCTCTTTATCGTATGCGGTGAAGGCGTCCGTCATATGCCAGCCAAACTGATGCAGGGTCAAGGCTTCACGCCGTTCGGGCCGGCAATAGAATAAGGCAACACCCTCTGGTCCGAGCATCCACTTGTGTCCATCCGCCATCACGAAATCCGCCTGAATCTCCTGCACGTCAAATTGCAACGCCCCAATGCCTTGAATGGCGTCAACACAGAACAGGATATTATTTTTTCGGCAGAAATCACCAATGCGCCGGAGGTCGAGTTGCAGGCCCGTGGCATACTGTACCGAGCTGATCGCAATCAGGCGGGTGTGTTTGTCCACGCTATCAAACAGGGCCTGCTCGGGGTCGTCTGCTGTGAGATCAGCCTTACGCAGCTCGACCCCTTTGGGGGACAGCGCTTCCCATACCACGCGATTAGACGGAAATTCACCGGAGAAACTGACAATGTTTTCGCCGGCCTGCCAGTCCAGGCCAAAGGCCACAACCGAGAGTGCCTCAGAGGTGTTTTTTAATAGCGCGATATCGTCAGCGGAGCCGGCATTGATGAGCTGGCGCATATGCTGCCGTAGCCGCGTCTCGGTATCAAGCCACTGCAGATAATTCCTGGATCCCTGTACGACATTTTCTTGCGCAAATTGTACGACCGCATTTTTTGTCCGTACCGGCCAGGGAGACACGGCGGCATGGTTGAGATAAATGACATCATCGCGCAGAGGGAATTCTGCGGCGAGTGTGTGGTTGATCGGGTGCATGGGGTAAATGATCGTATTTTCGACCAGGCTGGGTCAAGCTATTGCGTGACTTTGCTAGAGCTCGTTAAATATGCAAGTGAATGTTCCGCTTGCCATACTAGTCTATTTCGCTAGATATTTTTTCAATGTGGAATAGAATTCCTTGAACTCGATCGGTTTGGAAAGATAGTCATTTGCCCCAGCCTCAAGGCATTTCTTTCTGTCTTCCAGCATGGCGTTCGCCGTCAGGCTGATAATGGCTGTCGTATTTCCGATTGCGCGTAGATGACGCGTTGCTGACAGGCCATCCATGACGGGCATTTGCATATCCATCAAGATCAAATCATAGTGATGAGTAAATATTTTATCGATGGCATCCTGACCATTTGATGCAATATCGACAGTGGGTCCCAGTTTGGTGACGTATTTTGAGATGAGCGCCTGGTTCTCGAGGTTATCTTCCGCCAGCAAAATGTGCCCCTGTAGCTTCGCTACAGTGGCCAGCGTGATGTTGTCCGGCGTGTGATCATCCGCGTTGATATCAGTGATAAACTCGATGTCATCTGCATCAATGCCAATATCAATAAGGGTGATGAATTGACTGCCTTGACCCTTGGTGCTGTTGATAGAGATATCGCCGCCCAATCGCGTCGCCAGCTGCTTCGAGATACAGAGTCCCAGGCCTGTTCCGCCGTAGATGCGGGTAGTGGATTCGTCTGCCTGTGAAAAGGGTTTGAATAATTTGAGTTGCTCTTTTTCACTGATGCCTATGCCGGAATCCGAAACAGTGATCTCCAGTTGGTTGACGTCAGCCACGTACGTTAGCGATAAGGTAACATGACCCGTGTCGGTGAACTTTATGGCATTGCTGCACAGGTTGATGAGGATTTGCTTGAGCCTGGTGGGGTCGGTATTGATAAATTTTGGCAGAGGAAAGTGGTATTCGATATTGAATGCGAGCCCCTTGTCATGAGCGCGTGTGGCGATTATCGTGCTCAATTCATTGGCAAACGTCACGGGGGATATCATCTTATCTTCAATAATAAGCTGGCCGGCCTCGATCTTGGACAAGTCAAGGATATCATTGATGATCTTTTGTAAATGCGAACCGCTGGCGATAATGGATTTTATTTCATGTTCCATGTCTTCCTGTGATTGGCCCTCATCGAGAAGCATTTCTGAGTAACCCAGGATGGCCGTCAGCGGCGTTCTGATTTCATGGCTCATATTCGCCAGGAATGTGGTTTTGGCCTGATTCGACGATTCTGCCGCTTCTTTCGATTTTTGGAGCTCTTCCTGGATAATGATTTGCTCCATGGTGACGCTTATCCATTTACCCAGCAGATTAACAAAATCAATATCCGCCCGAGTGAAGGATTTTGACATGGGTTTTCGATTCGAGAAATTGACGGTGCCAAATTTTTTGTCGTGCACGTAGATGGTAGTGCCAATGTAGGCCTCCATACCCAGAAACTCGGCGGCGGGGTGATCCTTATAGGATGAAGTGCTTACATGGTGGATAGCAATTGGGCCATCGGTAGAGAAGGTGATATTGCAAAATGTCTTATCAAGCGGAAGTACCAATCCCCTTTTCGCGGGCAATTCAGGTGGTGCGATAGTGTTCAGGAAGGTGGATTTATTGTTTTCGGGATCCTGGCAGCCGAGTTTACCGATTTCCATACCCAGTACACGACAGCCGAGTTTCAATGTTTCGGTGATGCGGTCATCCAGGCTAAGGCCTGAGTTGGATGTGGCCTCGTACAAAAGCTGGATGCGTTTTCCTTGATCGACTAACTGAGTCTCTCTGGAACTGGTCTTTTTTACCACGAAAATAGTGAATATGCCGAGAGATACGGCGGCGAAACTGAGAAATATGACAAGAATATAAGTTGTTTTGTTTTTCCTGTCAGACGTCGCGATAATGTTGGTTATCTCATCACGAGATGTGGTGAGTAATTTATTCAGTAAGCCGGGTAGTTGGGTGATGGATTGATGCTGTTCATCAGAGACATTATTGATCAATAATTTATATGCGGCATCCTGGTCTCCGCTATTTTTCAGGGTGATCGCCCGATTCTCGGATTCTTCCAGGCTTTCCAATAGGCTATTGGTATGATGCCATATTGTAAGTTCCTTGTCTTCCATTGGTGAGTTGGAGATGTCCTGGCGTAGGCCATGCATGATATCCCGGTTATTTAAATATTGTCTGAATGAATCCTCTTTCGCCTCTGATGATGGCGCAGCGGAGAGATCGCCAAGGGTGACGATCTGTTGATGAACTGAAAAGATAAGCCGGGATATCGTGCGCACCTCAATGGATTCAGAGGCCATTTCTTCTAACGACTCTTTGTTGTCAGCCAGACTTTTAAGCCAGAAACCGATAATCAAGGCGATAATCAATAACATTGTTACAAAGCCAGTAATGATAAGAGGCGTTGTAGAGGCGGTGTTTAGGTCCAGATTTTTATCATTCATAGTGTTTATGATTACTTCTAATTAAGGTGATAAAACATGTGTTGTATGTGCTTGTGTAACGATTACGGGAGATAAATGCTAAAACAGCCGCCCTGTGGATTGGTTTTATTGCTGATTCGGATATAACCTTTTCTCGTCTTGCTTTTGTGCAGATTTGCAACGCGTGAGGAGAAATACAGCCCCAGTCCTGTGCTGCCGGTTTCAAAATTGACCGTATTTGAATCTGGCGTTCCATCGATCAGCATTTGCTCCGGGTAGCCGCATCCGTTATCGATCACCGAAATTTTCGTATAGCCGTCGTCGCTGGTGACATTGATTACGATACTGTCTGTTGTGTATTGATAGGCATTGCTAATAATGGTTTTTATAATGCTGGAGACAAGGTTGCGGTCAAGATATCCAACCAAATCAGGGTCGCATTCAAGCGATATCTTTATATTGTAATTCTGTAACAGGTCTTTATAGTCAATAATAACCTCTTCAAGAAATTCATTCATATTGACTTCGTCAATATTGAAAAAATACTGCCCCTTGTCCATCTTGTAGAGTGTTAGTAATAGAATCAGATCGCGATTTACGCGTTGGGCCTCATGCTGCATTCGATTGAATGTGTCATACATCGGACATGATTGAGGATTGCAGTGGTTTGTGATCTCTGAAATGGAACCAAGCAACATGGCCAGGGAATTTTTCATGTCATGCACGGAGCCGGCCAGCACTGTCGAAAAGTCTATACTCTCGTTTGTGTTATGCATTTCGATTAGCTCTGGCTCGACTGTTTGTCGGCAGATTTTTTCTGTTCTCGATAGAGTTTCGTTAGCATCCTGTATTTGTCACTGGGTTTACCATCGAATGATACGCGGTCCAGATATTTCTTGGTTTCGTTTAGCAGGGCATGTGTCGGGCCAGCCTGTTTCATGAACATTATCAGGGACTGAGCGGCATTGAGATTTATCACTTTATTTTCAGCCATGGCGGCCGCCGCCTTGACGAACAGTGATATCGACTCCTGAATGTTTCCGTTTGTTGCGAGTTTAACGCCGCGGTTATTCAGCTCGACAACTTCGTCACGCGTTTCCATGAGCGTGTCAATGTTTTCTATAGACAATCCAGATGCCGACAGGCGCGTGATGATTTCATCAATCGCCTCCTGATTATCATGGTTGTTCCTGATGGCATGACAGGATAATTTATTCCCGGCATCATGCATGCCGTGGGCGTAGCATATTTCCGCAATATCTATGGCATCGCTGCTGTTCATTTCTCCTGGCGACACTTCGAAGATATCCATTATTTTATTCAGCGATGATACGGTTTTTTCATTATTCAGCATTTCATTGTGTATGGCCGCCTCATGTATATAATATTTGAGATTAAGATCTGAGTTGGGGAGACAGAATGACTCTTTCATTGAGCTAAGTGTGTTCAGGGCATCAGCGGTCATGCCCTTTTTTATGTATACTCTGGCGAGTCCTGAGTAGTCGTCAGGGGTAAAATAACATGAATGTTTTCCTGTTCTGACTATTCTTTTGTAGGCCTTTTCCGAGGTATCCAGATCTTGATTCTTAAAGGCGATGCTCGCGAGTGATTGCTGCCGCTTTATCGCCTTTGGTGATTTTTCTATGGCCCTCATCAGAGCGTCTTGCGAGTTTTTCAGGTCGCCGGTCTTTTCATGGACAATAGATAGCCAGTCATGTGCAAACAGATAGTTAGGGTTGTCTGCTGATAGGTCTTCGAAGATATACCTCGCCTCATCATATTTTCCACGGTGGAAATGTATCTGGCCAAGATAAAGCAAAGCCCAGGGTATCTCCCTTTCTTGCAAAACAGCGTTAACCACGGCTTCCGCATTGTCATAGTCTTTTACTTTTATATACAACTCCGCCTGTGTCTTAAGCAGTTCATACCGGTTTTTTGGTTTGTTATCCAGTAGTTTTTCGCAGATATCGATGGCAGACAGATAATCACGTTGCTGTATCGCCTGTGATATTTCTCTCAGATTTTCCTTTTTCTCAACCAGTCGCTTTAGCCTGGCTATAAGGACCTCTTTGGTGAAGGGCTTGGACAGATAATCATCCGGGATGTATTCCACCGCACCCATAACCATCTCTGCGGTATTTTCTGCCGTCGTCATGATGTATATGCTGGAGTACGGGATAAGATCCCTTTCCTTCGCTTCCTCTAGCACCTGCTGTCCGTCCTTACCGTTCCCTAGATTGTAGTCACACAATATCACGTCATACTGATTCTCAGAGATGAGTTTTATTGCCTCTTCGCCATTGACTGCATCGGTTATACTGTTTGCATTGTAGACGGCAAGCATGTTCTTCAACATTGTGCGCATGCCAGGAAAATCATCAATGATCAGTATGTCTTTACCTTTGAGGCTCCAGATTTTCATTATTTACTGCCTTGATCTAGTGGGTCTTGTCGGTTGGCGATTTTGATTGTTCGGGGTCGCTTGGGTCATCCGAGGTGATCTCTGATGCTGTGGCGCTCTCGTCCTGATTGTCATCCGCCAGCAATTCATCGGGGATTTCGGCGATTTCATCATCCGCCACAATTGCTTCGCTGAGATCAAATGCGGGGTCGCCTTCGGCATCATCGGCTTCGTCCGCCAATAAGTCATCGATAGCGCTATCGATGTCAGGTACAATGGGATTTTCCTCTTCGGTTTCAGCGCCCAGTGCATCGCCAGACTTGATCAGCAGGGTATATTGGTTCACTAGCGCATGAATATTGTCGTCTATTTTGCCAATGGCAGTTCCGTCATTTTTTTCGATAATTCCAAGAATGGAGTGAAAAAACGCTGTTTCATGCTCAACCAGATTATCGACCACCTGATCGATGTTATTTATTTGTGCGTACGGTGTCCCTTCGAAGGATGACTTTAGTGATGATTTCCTGTCGCTGACACTTTTGAGATAATCGCTTTTACTTTTTCCGAGTTGTGCTTTTATTTTTTTCTTTCTCACAAAAAAGAAGATGACAAAGCCAATAATTGCGATTGTCTCCAATACGACAATCTCACCAAGTATGATCACGGCAGTGGGGTCGGCGCTAGCCATCTGACTCTTCCTCTGATTGTTTCTTTAAAGGCTTTTTCCGAATGCTTGATGAATATTTGTAGGCGGCAAAGAAAATTCCGATGACAATAATGTTAAATAGTCCCACTTTCACAGAAACCATCACCCAGCTAACGGGCTCTTCTTCTGTTTCGGTATTCGTCACGCTATTATCGATACCCTCAACCTGTTCTTCAGTTTCCGGCTTATTACTTTCTGGAGGCGGTGATTTCTCACCATCGATATCAATGCTGAGTGGAGGGAGTGTTGCCTCCAGTGGTTTTCCATCCTTGCTGGAGCCGGATATCGCTATGGTCACTTCATGCTTGCCGGGAATTCCGTTGGTCGTGAACTCCTGCATCCATTCTGCCGGATTGACCCGTGTGATCGTTATCTTGTTAATCTCACCGTTTGGTAGCTTGTGTTCCGCCGTTACCTGCATTGCATCGGTGTCAATCAGTGTCTGGTATGGCAATACACTTACCCTGAATGCCTCTTTTGATACGGGTTCTATATTCGCTGTTGCCGGGTAAGCGTAAACAGTTAGCTGTTTCCTGAACTGTCGTCGGAAGGTGGTGCCGTTGATCTCCACCTCGATGTCATGTTCACCGGCAATCAGGGTCTCGTTGAGCTCGATGGAATAAATACCATCCTTTTCTTTTTTATCGACGCCTTTTCCATTGTCCAGTATTTTTAAATTCCACTTCTTTTCCTCGTTTTCAGTGTCAATTGCGACCTGGTTAAGTGTCGCTTTGACAAAGTGCAGGAAATCGCGCTGATCAATCATGGTGCCACTATTTTCCAGGTGTAGGTGGAGTGTCTGTTTGTCACCGACGGATAGTGTGACGGGCAATCTTGTGTTGACCAACTTGAGGTCTGTCACAATCATCACCCGGTTGTCAGGATCTTCTTTGGTATTTATTTGCCAGTAGCCAGCGGCAGGGTTTTTGACTGTCACCAGGTCGTAATTCGATTCTTTATGCCACGTCACATCTTGTGGTTTATTGTTGATATCGTACTTTTCGCCTGCGGGTGAGGTGATGCTACTTTCTTCTACGGCCGCGCCCCGGAACACCAGAAAGGTCATTTCCTTAATGCTGTCGTCTACCTTTACGCGGTTATCGGTTAAAGGAAGACTGTCTGCCTGTGCCACGTTGTCAAACAGGCGTAAAAAGAGTCGTTCCAGGTTTTCTGCCGTTTCAATGACCTCAAACCGGCCACCGGTCGCGGTTGTCAGCTGTTCTAGTAAATTCCGGTCAGATTCATTGGACAGTGCAATCGCATGGATCGTAACGCCGGCTTTTTGCAGGAGGGGCAGGAGCTCCCGCAATATTCGCTGGCGCGATGCCCGATTTTCCTGTTCATCGAGTGCGATATCGACCAGTCCATCGGTGAGTAAGATAAGATTGCGTTCCGAGCCCGACGTAGGGGGTGTGTCTCGCCAGTCCCATGTGGATCGTCTGATGGCATCCTCGATGTTGGTGAAAAGTCCCGCTGAGTTGATCTTCTGTACCGATGCCTTGGCATCGTTCTTCCACGCTGCCGTGACAGGACCGTGGGGAATGAGCATGTTGACCCATTGTCCAAAGGTCCAGACACCCGCCTGTGTCTCATTGGGTAGTAATGATACGAAGAGATTGAGTGCCGGTTGACGCAAATTCGCCGGGTCATTTGTTTTCATACTGCCGGATATATCGATCAGTACGCGCACATCATTGACCGGTGTATGCGGTGCGGCGGTATTTGCTGCGTCTGCATGGACGTGTGAGGCTGTTGTAAACAGCACAAGGACCAACAGCATGAGGGCGGCAAGCTGCGGCCTGCCATCTGTTGTGTGTGCCTGAACTACTGCGGTTACCTCGGACATCTACGCTAAATTCCTGTTTCGATTGTCATTTTTTGCCTGAAGCCTGCTTCCAGACTAGTAGCGGCAAGAAAGGTGAAAACTTCACATTTCGGGCAATAAATGCCGACAGCGATCAGGGAGTGGGAATGCTGGAAAATTGATAAGCTATTGATATGCAAGACTAATAACGCCTTGTCGTGGCGTATGCAAGATCTTGGCGCGAAATATCTGATAGATTAGCGATTGCTTCCCAAAATCCGACGGGCCCCAGCCTATAGGGCCGGGCTAGCTGTACCGACTGAGAGACACATGGTTCATCAGAAAAACTCAATAATCGCGTCTCACCACGAGCAGGATGAGCATCGTCGTCTGGTGCATGTGGTACAGATGGGGTTTAGTGCGGTGCTGGTCCTGGTGCTGGTGCTTTCCGCGATCAGTCTTTATCGGCTTAAAGAATTCAATACCAACATGGAAAAGATCGTCGAAGTCCACAATAAGAAGGTGGCTTTGGCGTTCGGTATGCGCGATGCCATTCGTCAGAGGGCTATCAGTATTTATACCATGCTGGCGACGGATGACATCTTTGTTCGAGATGCTGAGTCACTCCGGTTTTATTCATATGCCGGTGAGTACCGGAACATGCGAGATGAGCTGGTCAGTCTTGGTGTGGATAAAAAGGAAAAGGAAATCCATGCAAGGCTGGCGATTGTCGCCTCTGAGGCGCAGCCTGCCAACCAGCGATCAGCAGAGCTGCTGATGCAGGACGCTCCGGCGGATGTCGTCGCAGCAGCGATTACTCATGGCCTGGAGAAGCAGAAGCTTTTGCTCGATCTACTTGATGAGTTGACAACCCTGCAGCAGCAATACACGGATGATGCCGTTCAGAGTAATCAGAAGGATTTTAGATTTATCTTACTGATGCAGTTTTCGCTCGGCATTATTGTGCTGGTCGTCGGGATTCTTATCGCGCGCTTTGTTATCAATAATGTCAGGAATAAGAGCTTTGAGCTGAATCAGAAAAACACTGAATTGGCATTGGCCTATAAAAATGCAGAGGATGCCACCAAGGCGAAATCCACCTTTCTGGCAAATATGAGTCATGAGATACGCACGCCAATGACAGGTGTACTGGGTATGCTGGACCTGCTGCGTGAAACGAAGCTGGTGTCGGAACAGAAATATTTTGTTGATACCGCGTATAACTCCGCAGAGGCCCTATTGGTTGTTATTAAGGATGTTCTCGATTTTTCTAAAATTGAGGCCGGCAAGATTGATTATGAAGTCATTCAGTTTGATATCAGGCATCTTCTTGAAGAGGTGGTAGGGCTCTATGCCAAGAATGTGCAGGACAAGGGCATAGAAATTACCGCCTGTATCGAAAATGATGTACCTGAATATGTGCGGGGAGATCCGACACGCCTGCGACAGATTCTGAACAACCTGATCAGCAATGCGATAAAGTTCACCCATGATGGCGAGATCATTGTCGAGCTCAAACGGGCGGATAATGAGGGGACAGATGTTTCTGGACTGCTCAGGTTTTCGGTGATCGATACCGGCATCGGTATTCCCAAATCGGCGCAGAAAGTAATCTTTGGTTCGTTTACGCAGGCCGATGAGTCGACCACCCGTAAATTCGGCGGGACAGGGCTGGGCCTGGCCATCTGCGAGCAGATGACGAAGCTGTTTGGTGGCGAAATTGGTGTTGAATCCGAAGAGGGTAAAGGCAGCACCTTCTGGTTCACGGCCAATTTGCCCGCCACGGAGCGACGCTCTAATCGCCGTGAAAAGGGCATATTTTCCGGCTTGAGGGTATTTGTTCTGACCAAAAGCCGGGGGATGGAAAAAACAATCGGTAGTCTTGTCCAGTATTGGGGCGGTGATGTTATTACGCCTTCCGGTATCGTTGCTGGAAAAAATATTCCCTCAGTTGATGTGGCCATCCTGGACGTGGATAAACTGCTATCACTGAATGTTACTGACATCTACAGCCTGCGCAAACGTATCGTTGTTGCAAAATTCATGATTGGCATCTTCCGGCTTTCGGAACGCGACCTTGCCGAAAAGGTCAAGCATTTCCATTTTTCCGCCAGCATCACCCGGCCGATACGGAAATCTCCACTGCTTGCCGCGCTTTCCAGCATGCATGCCAGTAACGAAATAATTATTCCACATCACGCCAATAATGCTGACCAGCTTGTACCTCCGCATAAAGGCATATCAGTACTGTTGGTCGACGACAATGCCGTTAATCAGCAGGTCACCGTGTCCATCCTGCAGAAGCAGGGTTTCATGGTGGATATCGCGAATGATGGTCTGCAGGCGATCACCCTGTTCAAGGCCAATAACTACAATGTGGTGTTAATGGATTGCCAGATGCCCGTTATGGATGGCTTTGAGGCCACACGCAAGATTCGCGTCTATGAGCTTACCCATGGCTCGTCACGCACCCCGATTATCGCCTTAACGGCCAATGCATCCGACCAGGACCGCCAGGCCTGTTTTGAGTCAGGCATGGATGATTTTCTGGTCAAGCCCATGCGGATCAATGCGGTGATTGATGTGTTTTCGCGTTATCTGGAAACGGATACTCCGGTGGCTGAAGAAAACTTTCCCCAGGCTACTTCACTATCCCATGATGCAATCGAGCAACATTTTGATATGGGTGTATTGTCTGATCTGGAAGAACTGCTGGACGAGAATAAATTTACCGAGCTGGTAAAATTGTTTATTGAACATTCCCGGCAGCGTATTAAAGAGCTTGGATCTGCGATGGCCAAAATGGATATGGCGGATATTGAGTCGGTATCCCATTCATTAAAGGGCAGTAGTGCAAACCTGGGTGCCATAACATTATCGGGCATGTGTCGAGATATCGTGGATGCCGTGCGTGCGGGAAAAGTGCCCGATGATATTGCCGACCGGTTTGTTGCGATAGAAAATGAATTTCGTGATGTCAGCCGATATCTGCGTGAAAGAATTGGTGACCATGGCCTGCCGCAATGAGCGTCGGTAACAAATTTCCGGTATCCGCGTATGGATGAAAATGAATATCGCTCGGTACGCGATACGCTGGTCTCGGCCCCCTGTGTTTTCGAGAAAACCATCCTGGCCTTAAAGACACAGTGCTCAAAGGCATCAAGGAAGAACATCGCCGAGCGGGAGGTGGTGATGTGTGCCTCCGCGCACTATGCCGCGCGCTGTAATGACTGGCTGTTGCTGCTGCGGCAAAAATCCCAATTCGCGCTGCATACTGCGGGGCCGGTGGCCGTGCTGCCGCATGGCAAGGAAATGAAGGTGCAGGCCGGAGGAATGCTGGGGCTGTGCCGACTGCTGGAACTCGATGTGGGTGATCCGCCGGTCCGGCCGGATGTGTTTGCGGTGCTGGAGGCCCGGGATCAGCATTTTGCCGATTCTGATGTGCTGCCCTTTGATGAGATCGTCCGCGAGGTGGTGCATTTCAGGCCACGGTGATGGCCCGCAGGTCGCGGCAATAAAATATCCCTGGCGGCTCACATAAATCCGGGACAAAAAAAAGGCTGGAACAGTTTTTACTGTTTCAGCCTTTTTTTCTGCAATCTGCCTGGCGGCAGAGGCGTGTCTTAAGAGGTAAACATGCCCAGAAAAGCGGTACCCAAAAGCACAACAAAGAAAGTAATAGCAAGGCTCATAGCGACTCTCCCAATAGTAGAATGTTAGAAATAGATGTTTGGCCAAAAAATTAGCAGGGACACCTTAAACGATACGAAATTGTGGGTCAATACGGGCCAAATTTCCCTATTTTTATAGGGTTTATTGGAGGGCTGGCCATCTCTGGGTAATCAGCGTCTCCCCCTAGCCGGGTGCGTCCGCATCATCCTTATTGGCCCGCCGTGTGTCGGCCTCGATATCCTGAATGGTCTGTCGATGGCCGTAAGGCTTCCAGGCCGGGGCAATGACATTGGGCATGGTGGAGCGGTTGAGCAGGCGGGCGGGGGCCAGGGTAAATTCACCATAACGGGCGTTGATCGTATCGATGGCCGCATGGGCCCGGGTTTGCTTTTCCCGGTCCGGCTCCGCGCCCGCTGCAAACATCTCCAGCTGCCCGTTCAGGGGGCGCGGATCCAGGGCGGTGACCTGCACCTGATGTACCCCCTGGCCGCGCCAGCAGGCGCCGATCACCCGTTTGCACAGTTGCACAATGGTCTTGCCGTTTTGGGTGGGCACTACGCTGCGCGCCTTGTTGCCGATCCATCCCTCGCGTGTGTTGAGGGCGATGGAAAAGGTCTGCGCCACCATGGCATGGCGTCGCAAGCGCGCGGCGAGCTTTTCGCTCATGTGTAATAGATAGGTGAGGATGACGCCCGCCGCGCGGGTATTTGGTGGCATGACCTTGCCGTGGCCCATGGTTTTGGGCGCGGCCAGGCCGAGTTGCAGGGGCTCCGGATCGGCCCCCTGTGCCATGTACCAGATGCGCCGCCCCGGGTTGCCGAAGCGCTGCGCCAGCACACCAATCGGCAGGCGTTCCATGTCACCGCAGGTGTAAACCCCGCGTGCAGCAAGAAACCCGCCGATCCCCTTATTGATGCCACAGAGCTCGGTCACCGGCACATCGCGCAGGCGCGCCTTCGCCTCCCAGGGCGGGATCACGGTTAAACCGTCGGGCCGGTTGAGCTTGGCGGCATACTTGGCGGTGGTCTTGTCGCCACTGACCCCCACCGAGCAGGGGATGCCCGAGGCCTGGAACACGATCTCCTTGGTCAGCCGGGCGATGTGTTCGGGGGAGCCGAGCAGGCGCTGACAGCGGGTGACGTCCAGGAAGGCCTCGTCGACGGAAAAGACTTCGATGTCGGGCGAAATGGCATCGAGCGCCGACATGATGCGGGATGACACGGCGGCATAGCGTTCCGGCCGGGCCGGGGACTGAATCAGTGCGGGGCACAATCGACGCGCCTCTTTCAGCCGCATGCCAGTCCTGACGCCACAGGCGCGGGCCTCGTACGAACTGGTGATGATGCAGGTGCCGGTCAGGCCATTGGTCACCGCCACTGGACGCCCGCGCCACTCGGGGCGATCCAGCTGCTCGATCGAGGCAAAGAAGGCGTTCATGTCGACCAGAATGATGGCGCGACGCCAGGGGCGAAAGACGGTGCGAGTCACGTGACGGCCTGCGTTGCTGACGGGGGATCAATAGGTGCGGAGTTGGCTGACCAGCACACCCTGGATGCGCACCCGATGGGCGTCCAGCACCAGGGGGCGCAGGCTGCGGTTTTCGGGGGCCAGCTCGATCTTGCCGCCGACGCGACGGTGAAAACGTTTCAGGGTGGCCGCGTCGTCATCAATCAGCGCCACCACGATGTCCCCATCGGTGGCGGTCTCGCCGCGCTTGATGATCACCGTATCACCATCCAGGATCCCGGCCTCGATCATGGAGTCACCCTGCACCCGCAGGGCAAAGCGGTCGGGGCCGAGGAGGAATTCCGCCAGGTTGAGGGTGTCCTCGTCGGGGATCGCCTCGATGGGCCGGCCGGCGGCAATGCGCCCCAGGAGGGGCAGGCTGTAGCGGTGGGGCTCGATGTCGTCCCACGGCTCCACCAGTTCAATGCCCCGTTGCCGACCGGGTATCAAGCGGATGGCGCCGGCCGCGGCCAGCGCCTGCACTTGCTTGTGCATGGAGCCACGCGAGCGGGTGCCGAGACCCTCGGCGATCTCCGCGAGACTCGGGGCAAAGCCCTCACGCGACAGGTAATCTTTAATGAAATCCAGGGCTTTGCGCTGGCCGGGGGTAAGCATGGGCATCTTCACTGTGTCACTCACTGTGTCACTCACTGTGTCAGAAACGCGATGCACACAGCATAGAGAACAAGCAGAGAACATTCAAGGGCTGGAGGCTGCCAGAGTGAGGTGGTGTCGCGGTATCACGCAGGGGCGATCACAGGGATGGCAGGAATATACGAACAACACGAACAACCGGGCGCGCTGCCGTAAAAAAAAGGGCCTGAAGAACAGGCCCTTTTTCGTGCTGATGCTGAACGCGATGATCTATGGCGTCGTGTCCGGTGACTCCACGATGACCGTATTGGCATCGAAGTAGCCGTCGGTAGCCGCATGGCCATAGACATCCAGTTCCGCACCGACGGGCACGGCCAGGATGTCGATCACGGTGCTCAGCGCGCCGGCACCATCCCCCAGCATGAGGAAGATGTGGCTGTCGTCGGTCAGGCGGATCAGCTTGTCGCCGCTGTCGCTACTGATGGTAATAAGCCTGGAGTCGGCATCGACACTCAGCACCGTGCCGGACAGCTTCTGCAGGCTGTCGATCTTGGCGCTATCCACAATCACCAGGCCGGCCTTAAGGAGGCTGCTGTCGGTGGCGGAATAGACGCCGTCCACCGAGGCCGTCAGGCCCAGGTCGATACCCCGGTAGTCCAGCCGCTGCCCGCTGCGTGAAAACACCCGGGTGCCGGCCTGTGCCTGTAGCTGCACCTGAATATCCGTGGTCTCATCCAGCGCCAGACCAAAGGCCGCCGCGGCGGTCTGTGGTTCGGTGGTAACGCTGCCATCAACGATGGCGAAGGTGTCACGGTCACCCATCTCGATCACTTCGGCATACAGGCGAATCGTATGGTCGTCTGCATCGGTGCTATCTGCATCGGTGCTGTCCGCATCGGTACTGTTGGTACTACCAGTCTCTTCGTCATCATCGTCATGCTCTTCATAACTGCGTACGAAGCCGATGACGGTCAGCATGTCGTCATCCTGAATGCCGCTCCTATCGGCAGGATCGCCGTTCTGATCAAACACAGAGACGTCGTCGGCGACCACCTCGATACAACCATCGATACTCTGCGTCACCAGGCTGAGCGCGGTGGTGGTCGGCATATCCGCCATCGGTTGATCGCATAATTTGAAGCGGTTATTGGCCGCATCCAGGCTCTGCACATAGCCAAAGTGGCGCACCAGCTTGCCGCTGAACTGCTGGTCGATGATGTCCACAAAGATCACCGGGCGGAACCGATAGCCACCGTTGCCCGTTTGCACAATGTGCAGGGATTTGTCGGCATCGATATCGAGCTGGATATACAGGGTCTGATTGGCCACCACGTGGAAGTCACCGCGGGGATTGAGGTCCAGCTTGCCATTGCCGGTCATCGCGGGATAAACGGTTTCGGTGATATTGCCCTGGGCGTCTCTTTTGACGAGCTCGATACCGTTCGGTTGCTTTAGCTGCAGGCGGATCTTTTCGTACTCCCCCGCCGGCACGGCGTTGGAGAGGGCAAACAGCGCAGAAAAGTCGGTCAACCGCAGCAGGTTGATGGTTTCTTCACCCTGGAAGATCACCACCGGCCCGTTGTCGTTGTCGATATCATTGTCACTGTCGTCATCCGGGATCAGCGAGATCTCCGTGATGGTGACATTGACCTCGGCAAAGTCAGCGGTAGGGCCGTCGGTAAGCACGATGCCGACGCTGCCATTGCCGGTAGAATTTGTTGATGAACCTGCACCACCGCAGGCCACCAGAGCCAGGCTGATCAGGGCGAGTACCAGCGTTCCCAGAGGTGATGTATAGGTTTTGTGTGACATGTTAACTCCCGTCTTTGTGTAGTCAATAATGTTCATACCCAGTATCACTATAGGCGGGTTATGGCCGGAATAGTGCGGGCACCCCAAACACGCCTGCGCCTGCGTAAAGGTTCCGATATTTGCTGTTTTTTTAAAATGCCGGTACGTCATTTTTTCCCGGAGGCACCCGTATCTGGCAGCCCGCGGGCGAATAGGGTGTGGTGGGATATGGCCGCCCAGCAGCCTCGGCAGGGACGGGCATTGATGCGGTGGAAGACAGGGTAAGTGCGGAATGTTTGATATCATGCGCGCATGCCAAAGATCACCCTCGCCACCCTCAATGCCCGTTATATACATGCCTCGCTCGGCCTGCGCTATTTGAAGGCGAATATGGCCGAGCTGGGGCCATCAACGACCATCCGGGAATTCGTCATCACCCATCGCCCGATCGATGTCGCGGAAACACTGCTCGCCGATTCGCCGGCCATTATTGGGCTGGGCGTCTATATCTGGAATGTGACGGAGGTGACGGCGCTGGTCGGGCTGCTCAAGGCGATTTCACCGGCAACCATTATCGTGCTCGGCGGCCCCGAGGTCAGTTACGAAACGCAACAGCAGGTCCTTTATGGACGGGCCGATTACATCATCACGGGCATGGCCGACCTGGCATTTGTCGAACTCTGCCGAAACATCCTCGCCGGCACTGCACCGTCGACGAAAGTGATGCATGCGCCACAACCGCCATTGGCCATGATCCGTCTGCCCTATGATCAGTTCACCGAAGAAGATGTCGCCAACCGGGTGATCTATGTGGAGGCGTCGCGGGGTTGCCCGTTTAAGTGTGAGTTTTGTCTGTCCTCGCTGGATAAGACGGCCTGGCCATTCGATATCGAACGCTTTCTTGAGGCCATGCAGGGGCTCTACGCGAAAGGCGTTCGCCACTACAAGTTTGTGGATCGTACCTTCAACCTGAAGATTGATACCAGTATCCGGATCCTGGAATTCTTTCTTGGCAAACAGGATGACACACTGTTCTTACATTTTGAGCTGATCCCTGATCATCTGCCGGACAAACTCAAAACGGTGATCCAACGGTTTGCAGAGGGTTCGCTGCAATTTGAAATCGGCATTCAGACATTTAATCCTGAAGTGCAGGCATTAATCAGCCGCAAACAGGATAACCAGCAGGCCGTCGCCAATATTCAGTGGCTGACCCAGGCAACCACCGCCCACCTGCACACCGATCTGATTGTCGGCCTGCCGGGTGAAGACATGCAAAGCTTCGCTCGTGGCTTTGATCGGCTGATTGGCCTGAACCCTGGTGAGATCCAGGTAGGCATATTAAAACGCCTGCGTGGCACGCCTATTATCAGGCATACCGAGCGCTATGATATGCGCTACAACCCCGCACCGCCGTACAACGTGCTCTCGACTGACCGCATTGATTTCCGGCACATGCAGCGACTCTCACGCTTCGCACGTTACTGGGACATGCTGGCCAATTCGGGGCGTTTCAAAAACACCCTGCCAGTCTTGCTGGGTGAGCAGCCCTTTGATCGGTTTATGGGGCTGAGTGACTGGTTATTTGCAACCACACAGCAGACGCATAAGATTTCCCTTAAACGCCTGTTCGACCTGATCTATGAGTATCTGACCACGCTGCAGGATATGCCCGCTTTGGAGGTTGCACGCGTATTGGGGGCGGATTATGCCCGATCGGGTCAAAAGGGATTGGCGGGATTCATGTCGCCTACAGTGCGTGAGGCGCAGACTAAAGACCTTGGCAAGGCCATGAAAGGTGCGAAACGACAGGCCCGCCATGTGGGCTGAAAGACTGCCTGTGTAAACGGAAACCGTCGATCAGTGACGGGTACGAAATACCGTGGCCCATAAAAAAGCCCACCAATTTTAGGTGGGCTTTTTTTACGGGCAGTATGACCAGATTAACGGCTTATTTTTTGGCAACCCGTTTCTTTCTTGCCTTCTTTTTGGGCTTGTTTAACACCTTGTCGATCGAGGCGACAGATTTGGCGTAAGCGCCCGCACGCTTGGCGACCGCTTTCAGTGCCGCCAGTTCGGCTGCCATGCTGGATTTTGCAGGTGTCACTCTAGCAACCGCCTTGTTAACAACGGCAAGGTCTTTTTCGATCGCCGTTACGGCCTTTTTGTTGGCTGCGCTGGCATCCTTTTTCAGTTTGGCAGCGGCGGCCTTTTTCTTCTTCAGTAGTGTCGCCTTCTTTCTACTAAGCGTTTTGCTTTCAGCGAGGAGTTTCTTTTTCTCTTTGCTGATCGTTGCAATCGCATCCGTTGTCGCTGCTGCGGCATCGGCCAGAACAGCAATAGCGCTATCGACAGATTTCAATGAGGCGGCGCTGGTCACGACCTTTTTAGCTCTGCTAGTCTTCTTTTTTACAGCCATCTATGACTCTCCTTTTGGTGAAAAAATTGGTGAAAAAAATAATGGTAGTGCAAATCTAATATAAATTTACAAAAACATAAAGAAATCAGTCGAATAAATCAAAAATAATTTTCTCAATACTTCATAGATTATCCGTCAATAATCACGCATGCACTGCACATAAAAGTCTGAATTTGTCGTTATGCATGAGGTTCTGCATAACAGATAATACCGATAAATGTGAGATTTTTTTGACAGCTATCGCGTAACCTTTTTTATATCGACGCAGGTTTTCGTATCTTTATAGGATATTTTTTATCAAAGTATGAATGCGTCCCCTGAAAAAAGGCTATTTTTTGTGTGAAAAAATAATGATTGGATCGCAGTGCAGTGTTCTGGATATTCAGATTCCACGCTTGTATCCAGAAAAAATTACCGTCACCGTGCTGGTGCAGAGGCGTTGTGAATAACAAAAAATCGGTATCAACAGACACGGCTAGGGTATTATTTGGTGGCATGCAGGGGGAGTGCGCAGGATTTGCTTTTATACGCATTGCCAATCTGTATGATAGGCAACGGCGGTGTGAGTGGTGGTTGCCGCCTGTGAAATATACGCTAAACCCCATTCATGTCGAATATTTGGCGTTTTCGATAGACGATCAACCAGCAACAGAGGTGTTATGTTTTCCCGATTTCTAAAACCGGTGCGGCTACTTGATGAGACATCGGTGCAATGGATGTTTGATACCTTTGCCTGGGCACTACGAAATTTCGATGCCGGGGTATTTTTTGACGAGACAATTCTGGTGACGCCCAGCAATGAGCATTTCCCCGGCCGGGAATCCAGTGCAGAGGGCATGGCCAATCTGATCCTGGATAAGGTCAAAGGTTATGCGGGTATGCAACATTGGACCTGTCGTCTGGTGGATGCGCACCTGATCGATGAGAATGTCGCGCAAATCCCCGCGCCCGCACGTATTCAGATCGACGGGCCGGTGCGGGGAGCGAGCGGCGTCATAGCCACCTCGGTGGCCGAATCACAGCAGCTGATTGTCAGCTATCTCCCCGGATCGTTGCAGGATCCCGAGGTGGTCATCGCCAATTTTGCCCATACCCTGGCCCATTATCTCGGCACCACCGCGCGCGAGGCCCCTCCCGGTGGCGAGGAGAACTGGCCCCATGTGACGGAGCTGCTGGCCGTGTTCATGGGCTTTGGTGTGATGATGGCCGACAGCGCCAATACCACCAAGATTCGTTCCTGCAGTAGTTGTTCCGGCCCGGCGGTTGAGCGGGAAAATTTTCTCTCGCAATACGATATTACCTATGCCCTGGCGATATTCTGTTGCCTGAAGGGGATCCCGACCGGGCAGGTTGTGAGTCAGTTGAAGTCCTCACTGCGGCCTTTTTTCAAAAAAGCGGTAAAGGAGGTCGGGGGCAGAAAGACGCAACTACAAGATTTGCAGGAATTCCGGAACCCGAGTCACTGATCGACATATACCTGCCAACTGTTTTGCAAGGACTGGTTGGCTGATTGGTAGAAGAGCTAGTGTAGTGTCTCATATAAAACGCATATTTAGACGAGAAAGAGTTGATGTGTACCTCAAGATCCTATATCGCCCTACGGGAAGACACTCAAGACGCAATTGCCGCGTTGCAGACCTTGGAAAGGTAGCCGACATTCCCTGCGGTCTGCGCCTTGCACTTGCGCCTTGAGTGGCTTTCTAAATACACGTTTTATATAAGACACTACACTAGTAAAAGGACCAGAAAGAAGGTCAATAAAATAAAAAAAACACCATAAAAAAAGGGCCTGCATCAAAACGATACAGGCCCTTATTCTATAATGGCGTCCCCAAGGGGATTCGAACCCCTGTCGCCGCCGTGAAAGGGCAGTGTCCTAGGCCTCTAGACGATGGGGACATCGACTGATGTACTTCCGTATGATGATCTGAGCATGATCAACTTCAGTACTGACGCGTTATACTCACTACTTCGAGCAATGTGGTGGAGCTAGGCGGGATCGAACCGCCGACCCCTTGCATGCCATGCAAGTGCTCTCCCAGCTGAGCTATAGCCCCGAAAAGCGAAGCGCTATTTTAGTGAAATCCAGGGCTGTGTCAAGCGGACTCGGTCGCTTGGTTCTCTATTTTTGCCCAGGAGTCTCGCAGGCTTACGGTACGGTTGAAAATAGGTAGGCCATCCGCGGTCTGCGCCGGATCTTTGCAGAAATAACCTTCCCGTTCGAATTGAAAGCAATCGCCCGCATTCGCGTCTGCCAGGGCCGGTTCCAGCATACAGTGGGTCAATGTCAGCATGGACTCCGCATTGAGATGCGCGGTGAACGCCTGCCCATCCTTGGTGGCATCGGGTGTCGGGTGATTGAAGAGTCGGTCATAGATCCGTACTTCGGCCTTCAGCCCGTGCGTGGCGGACACCCAGTGAATCACGCCCTTGACCTTGCGGCCTTCAGGATTCGCCCCCAGGGTGGCAGGGTCATAGCTGCAGCGCAGTTCGATGACATCGCCCTGATTATTCTTGATCATCTCATCGCAGCGGATCACATAACCATTGCGCAGGCGAACCTCGCCGCCATGCACCAGGCGTTTGAATTTTTTATTGGGGGCGACCTCGAGAAAGTCCTCCTGATCGATAAAAACCTCGCGTGACATGGCAATCTCACGGGTGCCCATGGATTCATCCTGCGGATGATTGGCCACGGTCAGCATTTCCTCCTGACCCTCGGGATAATTTTCAATCACCACCTTCAGCGGATTGAGCACGGCCATGCGGCGCGGCGCATGGTCGTTGAGGTCTTCGCGCACACAGTTTTCCAGTACGCCCATTTCCACGCTGTTGTCCGATTTGGTGATGCCGATGCGCGTGCAAAAATCCCGGATGGCCGCGGGTGGATAGCCCCGCCGCCGCATGCCGGCAATGGTCGGCATGCGCGGGTCGTCCCAGCCTTCCACATGGCCTTCATCGACCAGCGCCGTTAATTTGCGTTTGCTGGTGATGGTGTATTGCAGCGACAGCCGGGAAAATTCGATCTGCTGCGGATGATTGGGGGTCTCCAGTGTGTCCAGAAACCAGTCGTACAGCGGGCGGTGGTCGGCAAATTCCAGCGTGCACAGCGAATGCGTAATGCCTTCCAACGCATCAGACAGGCAATGCGTGTAATCGTACATGGGATAGATGCACCAGGATTCACCAGTTTGATGGTGGACCACGCCGTGACGGATTCTGTAGATCGTTGGGTCGCGCAAATTGATGTTAGGCGATGCCATGTCGATCTTGGCGCGCAACACCTTGCTGCCATCCTCGAATTCACCGGCGCGCATTTTTGCAAACTGCTCAAGATTTTCCTCGATCGAGCGATCCCGAAAAGGGCTGTCTTTACCCGGCTCGGTGAGCGTGCCGCGATATTCCCGCATCTGCTCCGCATCCAGCTCGCAGACGTAGGCCTTGCCTTTGCGGATCAGCTGCATGGCAAAATCATAGAGCCGCTCAAAATAGTCGGAGGCGAAATACAGCCTGTCATCCCAGTCAAAACCCAGCCAGCGCACGTCTTGCTGGATGGATTCCACGAACTCGACATTTTCCTTATGCGGATTGGTATCGTCAAAACGCAGATTGCAGGTGCCGTGGTAATCCCGGGCGATACCGAAATTCAGGCAGATCGATTTGGCGTGGCCAATGTGCAGGTAGCCATTCGGCTCCGGCGGGAAGCGGGTGATGACCTTGCCACCATTCTTGTTGGCGGCAAGGTCCGCATCGATAATCTGGCGAATAAAGTTGCTGGGCGTGCTGGTGGATGCTGTCTCGTTGTCGCTCATTTTTTACTTGTTATCCTGTACCACCGTGGAGGCGCCGCTCAGCTTTCAGCGGCGCGTTTTTCAATATAGGCCAGCGCCATGTCGATGCGACGCAGACAGGCGGGCTTGCCGACCAGGTGCAGTGTGACATCAATACCGGGGGATGCTGCGCGCCCCACGACGGCAACCCGTAAGGGCTGCGCGACCTTGCCCATATTCAGCTCCAGCGCCCTGGAGACCGTTTCCACGCTGTGGTGCAGGGCCTCGGGGCTCCAGTCGCTGAGTGCAAGCAGGGCGTCGCGCATCTTTTCCAGCGGCTCCCTGGCCACCGGGCGCAGGTGTTTTTTCGCCGCCGCCGCGTCGTAGTCGTCAAAATCCTGATAGATGAAACGGCTGATCTCGGCCATCTCCACCAGCGTCTGCGCGCGCTCTTGCTGGGCCTTGACCACATCCAGAATATCGGGGCCCTCGCTGGGGTCAATGCCCAGCTTGCCCAGGTGGATGCTCAGGTGATGGGCGATGTATTCGGGCTCGGCTTTGATAAGGTACTGCTGATTCAGCCACAGCAGCTTTTCACGGTTGAACATGGAGGCGGCGGAGTTGACGTTGTTGATGTCAAACAGCTCAATCATCTCATCCCGGGAAAAGACCTCCTGATCCCCGTGGGACCAGCCCAGCCGCACCAGATAGTTCAGCAGGGCCTCCGGCAGAATACCGTCCTCGCGATACTGCATGACGCTCACCGCGCCGTGCCGCTTGGACAGCCGCTTGCCATCCGGGCCAAGAATCATCGGCGCATGGGCGTAAATCGGCGGCTCGGCGCCCAGCGCGCGCAGCAGGTTGATCTGTCGCGGCGTATTGTTGAGGTGGTCGTCACCGCGGATCACGTGGGTAATGCCCATGTCCCAGTCATCCACCACCACGGTCAGATTATAGGTAGGCGTGCCATCGCTGCGGGCGATGATCAGGTCATCCAACTCGCTGTTCTGGATCACCACCCGGCCCTTGATGAGGTCATCAATCACCACGGCGCCCTCGGGCGGGTTTTTGAAGCGGATTACCGGCTCAATCCCCTCCGGGACATCCTGGCGTACCCGGCAACGCCCGCTGTAGCGCGGCTTTTCCTTCCTCGCCATCGCCTCTTCGCGCATCGTCTCCAGCTCCTCGCGCGAGCAATAACAGTGGTAGGCCAGCCCCTTGTCCAGCAACTGCTGGATCACCTCTTTATAACGCTCAAATCGCTCGGTCTGATAAAACGGGCCTTCATCGTACTCCAGCCCCAGCCAGGTCATGCCCTCCAGAATCGCGTTGACCGACTCTGCGGTGGAGCGTTCGAGATCCGTGTCTTCGATGCGCAGCACAAACCGACCGCCATGTTTGCGGGCATGCAGCCAGGAATACAGCGCCGTGCGGGCACCGCCAATGTGGAGATAGCCGGTTGGGCTGGGGGCAAATCGAGTACGCATTACGATAGGGTTATCCTTGCAGTGCAAAAGGAAGCGGTGAAAAAGGGGGGGTATTGTACCAAGCCGCCACCAAAAGGGGAGCGACTGCCGGCCAGGAATAGATATTTGACCTGAACCCGCCCAGCTCGTAGAATCTGCGCCCTCATTTCGGAAAACCGGTTTCTAGCCGGATCCAAAATAGGGCGATTAGCTCAGCGGGAGAGCACTGCCTTCACACGGCAGGGGTCACTGGTTCAATCCCAGTATCGCCCACCAATTTTCTGTACAAGTCCGAGATAATCCGCAAGTCCGTGAAGTAAACCCGCATAAGTCTCACTAACTCACTGCGTTCGCAAGTGTGACTAAACTGGTTCAATCCCAGTATCGCCCACCATTAAATCAATCAGTTAGCACATCCCTGTAGAATTCAGATTCGTCCTGAGCCCATTTTGAGCCTAAATCTGAAAACCACCGATTTTTTTCCTCCAGTCATGGATGGAGACTGGCTCCGATTGTAATTTTTTCGATCACAATATTCCGCTAGCTAAACTCTTCTTCCGAGCTTGTTAAGTCCCGATTTTCGGACACCCAACCGGTGAGCGAATCAGGCGGGGAAGCAAGTCACACAAACGCGACCCCTGGGCCACACTGGTAAGGATTCCTCCTGCTGAAGAGCCGTTGAGCCATATGCGACGATGCCTGTACGTTAAGGTGTGGTTTACAGATATCCTGTTTTCGCGATACCGACTTGACATTTTCCCGGGTGAGACATAACGTTACCACATAAAATTATGTGGTTACATTATGTCTACATCGAAAGCGACAGCCTCTCCGACTGAAATATTCCGCCAGCACGGTGGCCAACTGCGCATGAGCGAGGCCCTTGAATACGGAATTTCGCGATACGCCCTCTATAAAATGCGCGATACGGGCATTGTCGAACAGGTTTGCCGGGGAATATATCGCCTGCGTGAGTTGCCACCGATCAGTCAGCCCGACCTGGTGACGGTCAGTCTGCGATTTCCCAAGGCGGTTATTTGCCTGGTGTCAGCACTGTCATTTCATGGCATTACAACCCAAATACCCCGCGAAATATCTGTCGCGGTTCCCCGCACCATGAGAATGCCGTCACTGACGTCACCACCGGTGCACGCCTATAAATTTTCAGAGGATGCCTTTAACGCCGGTGTAGAAGTACATCAGATCGATGGCGTACGGGTGCAGGTTTATAGTCCGGAGAAAACACTGGCGGACTGTTTCAAGTACCGCAACAAGCTGGGGATGGATATTGTTCTGGAGGCGCTCAAATTCTACAAGACACAAAAGGAATTTCATCCCGACATGCTGCTCAAGTACGCCAGAATATGTCGGGTTGAAAAGGTGATGAGACCTTATCTTGAGGCCTTGGTATGAGTTCTGGGAAGGGAGTGAATATAGCGGCCTCGGTCCGTCAGCGTTTGATAAATCTCTCGAGGAAGGATAAACGGCCGTTCAATGAATTACTCCAGCATTATGCGATGGAGCGGTTTCTTTACCGATTGTCGAAATCAGAATATGTGGATCGTTTTATTCTCAAGGGCGCCTTGATGTTGAGAGCATGGCGTTCACCGGAAGTGCGTCCCACCATGGATATCGACATGCTGGGAAAAACGAGTAATGAAATCGATAGCATCATCGCCCAAATCAGAGACATTATCGTGAGCGTTACCGAATCGGATGGACTGGTTTTTGATCCTGATTCTGTTAGGGCAGAACGCATCACTGGTGATGCCGATTATGAAGGCATCCGTGTGCGTTTTACGGGCAGCCTGGATAACGCCCGCGTGTCGATGCAGATTGATATTGGATTTGGTGATGTTGTACATCCTGCTGCTATCGACACCGAGCTGCCAACGATACTGGACTTTCCTGCCCCCAGGCTTTTGGGTTATAGCCGGGAAAGTGCAATTGCTGAAAAATTTGAAGCCATGTTGAAGCTGGGTGAGCTGAACAGTAGGATGAAAGACTTTTTTGATATTTGGCTCTTGTCCCGTCAATTTGATTTTGATGGTAACGATCTGGCTGAGGCCATAAGGCTGACACTTGAGCATAGGGGTACCAAAGCACCAGAGGAAGGTGCTGCCTTCACGAAATCGTTCGTTGATGACAAGCAGGTTCAGTGGACTGCATTCCGAAACCGGCTTGGCCTGGATCATGTTCCGGCGGATTTTGGAGAAATTGTTACTGCTGTGGAAATATTTATCAAACCTGTTGCTAATGCGCTCGTGTCAGATTCCGAGAAACCTCAACAGTGGATTGCTCCCGGCCCTTGGAAATAGTCTACGTTTTTTGTTGCGGACGGTGATCATCAGTTTTATTTGGAAAAGTTGTTCGAGTGGAATGTGAGGCTGGGCAGTAAGGTGTATGCCTGGTGTTTGATGATGAACCATGTGCATTTGATTGTTGAGCCAGGAAAGGATACGAAAACGATTTCGCAGTTAATGAAGCGGTTGGCGGGTAGGTTGTCGGCTTTAGTAAACAAACGAGGAAGGCGAACAGGCTCATTGTGGGATGGGCGATTTAAGATAAGCCCTCTTCAGAGAGACGACTATATATTGCCATGCCTGCGTTATGTCGTGATGAACCGGGTGCATGCCACTTTGGTGGCTGGGAAACAGCGACCCTATTTAATCCTGTTCGCGTGGGCACAGAAAACGTGCCCACCCTACCTGTCTGCCGCTGGATCAATCCTACTCAGGGCGATTTACCTTCCATCACTCATAACACCGGTACGACGCGGATGCTGAGCTGCTGCTGCAGGTCGCTACAGCGTTTGAAGGTGGCTTCGCGACGCTGGGCGACGGTGACGTAGCCGCGACATTCGGCGAGTGGGGTGCGGGCGAATCCGCAGGCGGAGCTGGCCTGTTTGATTGCCTGGTCGAGGAAGCCGATGCTGCGCCAGCAGTCGCTGGTTTTTTTGCAGGCGGCGGTGTTGCAGGCCGTGTCGATATTGTCGGCCAGGCCGTGAAAACAGTCGGCGGCGTCTGTCAGGTTGGGTTCAAATGAACATATTTTCGGCGGTTGTGTGGTTTCGCTGAGTTTGGCCTTTCGGGCGAAACGCTCGGCAGCTTCCTGCCACTGTTTGAAGTGGCTGGCCTGTTCGGCGCATTGTGTGGTCTTGTCGTCGGGGTGTTGCTGGGCGCACTGGCTCAGCGCGTTGCAGGCCTCGTTGACACTGGTGAAGAGTCGCTTGTGGGTGTCGCTCCATTGTTTGTGTTCTGCAAGGTTGCGAAAACCCACGCCATATTGTCCGGCTTCGGTGGCGGCGAGGCCTTTGGCCATGCTGGCGCGGGCCTCTTGTTCAAATCTTCCATAGGGCTCGTCTTTGCAGGATTCGACGATGCGCACCGGCTCTGGCTCAACCGCCGTGGCGGGTTCGGGCTCGGCGGCAGCGCTCACGGCACCGTCCGTGCTGGGCTGGCTCGCTTCGCTGTCTGTTGTGGTGTTTTCTGTTGCGGTGCCCTCGGCGGAGTCTGGTTGTGCGCTAGCGGCGGCCGTATCGCTGGCGGTGGTGCTCGGCGTGGTTCCGCAGGAGCTGAGGGTCAGCACGGCCAGTGCCAGCACGGCGGACAGGAAAAAGGCGGGGCTTGGTCTAGAGGAGAAAAGTCTAGAGGAAAAAAGTTTAGAGGAGAAAGTCTGAGAGGAGAATGCGTGCGAGTGGAAAGCGGGTCTGGCATCGAATGGGTTCATGAGTTTACCTCCCTGGTTTGCATGGTGTGGAGTAATGATTGATCGCCTGACAGCGAATGTGGTCATAGATGCTACCACAATTGTCAGGGGCGGGAGGGAGGCCGCAGGGATGGCCTGGCTGCGTAAGCTGTCGCCGGTTATTGCTGGCGTGTTAAGATCCGCTGGTTCCTCTGGACAACGGGCTGTACGGCCCGTTTCCCGGCCCCCATTAACCCTTGATGGATCGACATGTTTACACCGCTGGAACTCAATATCGGCCTGCGCTATTTGCGCGCTAAACGCCGCAATCAGTTTATCTCTTTTATCTCGCTGACCTCGATGCTGGGCATCGTGCTGGGCGTGACTGCGCTGATTACGGTGCTGTCGGTGATGAACGGTTTCGAGAAGGAGCTGCGCGAGCGCATTCTGGGCATGGCCTCGCATATCACCATCACCCGCGTGGACGGTGCGCCGCTGCAGGACTGGGAGGCCATGGGGCAGGCCATTGCCCAGACCAATCCCCGCATCGTCGGCATGGCGCCCTATGTGCGCAAAGAGGTGATGATGAGTTTCGGTTCGCAGGTGCAGGGCGGTCTGCTGCGCGGGGTGCTGCCGGAGCAGGATCCGGCCGTTTCGGACGTGTGGCAGAAAATGCTCTATGGCGAGCTGGGTGATCTGCGCGCGGGCGAATTCGGCATCGTGCTCGGCAAGAGCCTGGCGCGCAATCTGGGGGTGGTGATGGGCGACAAGATCACCGTCGTCACCCCGCAGGCGAGCAATACCCCGGCGGGCATTATGCCGCGCATGAAACGGTTCACGGTGCAGGGGATTTTTGAGGTGGGCATGCACGAATATGACAGCGCCATGGCCCTCATTCACCTCGAGGATGCGGAGCGCCTGTTCCGGCTGGAAGGGGGAGTGACCGGTCTGCGCCTGAAGCTGGATGACATGTTCCAGGTGGTGCCGGTGCGCAACCAGCTGGTCGAGGCGCTGCCCGGCGGCTACTGGATCTCTGACTGGACCATGCGCCACGCCAATCTGTTTCGCGCGGTCAAGATCGAAAAGACCATGATGTTTATTATCCTGCTGCTGATCGTGGCGGTGGCGGCCTTCAATATCGTTTCTACTCTGGTGATGGTGGTGACGGACAAGCAGGCCGATATCGCCATTCTGCGTACCCTCGGCAGCACACCCGGTTCGATCATGGCCATCTTTATCGTGCAGGGGGTGGTGATCGGCGTGGTGGGGGTGTTGCTGGGCGTGGTCGGCGGCGTCACCCTGGCGCTCAATCTCAATACGGTGGTGGTGTGGCTGGAGCAGGTGCTGAATATCCAGTTTATGCCGGCGGATATCTACTATATCGATACCTTCCCCTCGGAGCTGCACTGGGATGACGTCATCAAAATCGCCGCCATCTCGGTGGTGCTGAGCGTTGTGGGCACCCTGTACCCGGCCTGGCGGGCATCGCGCACCCAGCCGGCGGAGGCGCTGCGTTATGAGTGAGACGATGCATCCATCCGGCAATACTCGCGCAGACGCCGCCGCCGACAGTGTTGCCGCGCCGGTGCTGGACTGCCGCGCGGTGAGCAAAACCTTCGACGAGGGCGGCCTGACTGTCCAGGTATTGCGCGGCGTCAGCCTGCAGGTGGAAAAGGGCGAGCGCATCGCGATTGTCGGCGCCTCGGGGTCCGGTAAGAGCACCTTGCTGCATCTGTTGGGCGGGCTGGAACTGCCGACCCAGGGCGAGATCCGGGTGGGCGGCCAGCTGTTGAGTGCGCTCAGCGAGGCGGCCCGCGGCAAACTGCGCAATAAGACGCTGGGCTTTGTGTACCAGTTTCATCATTTGCTGCCGGAATTCACCGCGGTGGAAAATGTCGCCATGCCGCTGCTGATTCGCGGCATGCGGGCGGCCGAGGCCTGTGAGCAGGCCTCGGACCTGCTGCAAAAGGTGGGGCTGTCGGCCCGACTCAAGCACAAGCCCGGCGAGCTATCGGGCGGCGAACGTCAGCGCACCGCCATCGCCCGCGCCCTGATTACCCGGCCCCTGTGTGTGCTGGCGGACGAGCCCACCGGCAATCTGGATCACCGCACCGCCGAGCAGGTGTACGACCTGATGTTGCAACTGAATGAAGAGATGGGCACCAGCATCGTAATGGTGACTCACGACCTGCAACTGGCGCAGCGTATGTCGCGGGTGTTGCAGTTGACCGATGGTGCGTTTGTGGAAAGCGACTAGTGTTGCGAACCGGAGATAGCGGAACAAATGCAACAGATGGATTTTTTCGCCAGGCTAGGCGCAGACCCGCAGCCGTATGGGGTATACGGCAAGGGGCTGCAACGACGCATGGCGGAAAAAGACACTGTTTCATGTTTCGTTATTTCCGGTTCGCAACACTAGTGGTCCTTCAAGAGGGGTAGTGTAAGCCGGATAAAATACGACCACTACAACGGCACAGTTAATCGGTCTTATGCGCCTGGCGCCGGCGCCGCTGCCGCCAGTTACGGACCACGTGCATCCGCCATAACAGGCGAATGGTCACATTGCCAAGCACGGCAAGGCTCACGCCGCAGACAAAACAGCCCAGCAGAAAGGGCTGCCAGATCAACCCCAGCTCCTGCATTAACCACTCGATGGATAACTCAAACTGGACCTTCTGTATCGGCCGGTCGAGAATCCAGGTGCCCACCTTATAGGCGGTGTAGAAAAGCGGCGGCATGGTGATGGGGTTGGTGATCCATACCAGGGCCACGGAAATGGGTAGATTGACGCGCGCCAGGATCGCGCCGATCGCGGCGAGCACCATCTGAAAGGGCACCGGTACAAAGGCCACAAAAAAGCCGACACTGAATGCCCCGGCGACCGAGCGCCGGTTCAGGTGCAGGATATTGGGGTCATGCAGCAGAGTGCCCAGAAATTTCAGTCGTTTATGATCGCGGACCTTTTTGTGATCTGGCATAAAACGCTGGATAATACGCTTTGGCATCGACTTCCTCGGAACGTGGTCGGGCATTATCCACAATTTTAAGGATTGCTGATACATGCGCAGGGTAGCGCTGGGAATGTTATTCGGATCGACGGCCCTGCAACAGTTGGGCAGGCTGCCGCCGTTTGTCGGGTCGTGGGGATTGTTGCTCCTGTCGTTTGCCGCCCTGTGGGCGGTTTTTTATTTTGCCTCTTTCTATTCATCCCGTTTGGCCCGTTTGTCGTCGACCGTGGCCGCGCTGGTTTTCAGCGCCGGCATCGGTTTTTTCGGCGCCAGCCTGGTGGGGCATGGGCTGTTAGCCACCGCGCTGCCGGTGACGCTGGAAGGAGAGGACGTGGTGGTGGAGGGACTGATCGCCTCACTGCCGGAGCCGTCTTCGTCGGGTGGCTGGGGCCAGCGGCGCACGCGCTTTGAATTTGTGCCCGATAGCCTGCACTGGCAGGGCGAGCCACAGCCCCTTCCGGGGCGCCTGCTGTTGAGCTGGTATCAGGACCCGCCCGCGCTGCGCGTGGGAGAACGCTGGCGCCTGACGGTGCGACTGAAGCGTCCTCACGGTTTTATGAATCCCGGCGGTTTTGATTACGAGGCCTGGCTGTTCCAGCAGGGTATTCGGGCCAAGGGTTATGTGCGCGAGCCTCGCCGGTCGAACGGGTCGGATCAGGCGGCGGTGACCAACCAACGTCTGGCGGTGACGGCCCGCGCCTATCCCGTTCATCAGCTCCGCCAGCAGTTGCGCGATGAGCTGCAATCCGCCTTACACGACCACCCGCTGCGCGGCATCGTACTGGCGCTGGCCATCGGTGATCGGCAGCTGATCGATCAGGACCAGTGGCAGCTGTTGATGCGCACCGGCACCAATCATCTGGTGGCGATTTCCGGTTTGCACGTGGGGCTGGTGGCGGGCTTTGCCTTTTTTGCGGTGCGCCGCCTGTGGCGACTGTCGGCCACCGCCGTGAGCCACTGGCCGGCGGCTCGGGCGGGGGCGGTCGCCGCCCTGTTGGCGGCCACGGTCTATGCGCTGCTGGCCGGGTTTTCGGTCCCCACCCAGCGGGCCCTGGTGATGGTGGCGGTGGTGATGCTGGCGGTACTGTTGCAGCGCCACACCCGCCCCAGTGCATTGCTGGCGCTGGCGCTGATCCTGGTGCTGGTGATCGACCCCATGGCGGTGCTGGCACCGGGTTTCTGGTTGTCGTTCGGGGCCGTGGCGGTGATCCTGTATGCCATGTCCGGGCGGCTGGCGATGCGCTCCCTGTGGTGGCGCTGGGGCCGGGTACAGTATGTGGTCGCCGTGGGCCTGTTTCCGGCCCTGGTGCTGTTGTTTCAGAAGGCCTCACTGGTGGCGCCGCTGGCGAATCTGCTGGCGGTGCCCTGGGTCAGTATGGTGACGGTGCCGCTGACCCTGGGCGGGACGCTGTTGCTCGCGCCCCTGCCGGTGGTGGCCGAGTGGTTGCTGGGGCTCGCGCTGTGGAGTGTGGATGTCCTGTGGTGGTGGCTGGCGCTGGTGGGCCAGTGGCGGTTTGCGCAATGGTCGCAGGCGGCGCCGCCGGGCTGGGCGATGGCGGTGGCCGTGGTCGGACTGGCCTGGGTGCTGGCGCCGCGCGGGGTGCCGGGGCGTGGGGTGGGCATGGTGGGTCTGTTGCCGCTGTTTTTCCTGGCGCCGACGGGGTTGGCGCCGGGCGAGGCGCAGTTCACCCTGCTGGATGTGGGGCAGGGGCTGGCCAGCGTGGTGCAGACCCAGAACCATGTGCTGGTGTTCGACACGGGGCCGCGGTTTGGCAGCGGTTTTAACACCGGCGAGGCGGTGATCGCGCCCTATCTGCTGGCCCAGGGACGGGGGCGCATCGATACGCTGGTGGTGAGCCATGGCGATAATGACCACATCGGTGGTGTTCCCGCCCTGCTGGAGAGTCTGCCGGTACAGCGGGTGCTGAGCAGTGAGCTGGACCGGCGCGAGCTGCAACAGCGGCACGGCGTCGACCTGCAGGCCTGTGTGGCCGGCCAGCAGTGGCAGTGGGATGGGGTGGTGTTTACGATGTTGAACCCGGCCGAGCCGGAGTCTAAGGACCAGGGGCATACCCTGGTGCATAAAAAGGGGCGGCGGGAAAACAATCGCTCCTGCGTGCTGCGCGTCCAGGCCGGCAACGACAGCGTGCTGCTCAGCGGCGACATCGAGCAGGCCGCCGAGCAGGAAATGCTGCAACGCCTGGCCGCACAACTGCCAGCGGATGTGCTGGTGGTGCCGCATCACGGCAGCAAGACCTCGTCCAGCACGGCCTTTGTGGAGGGGGTGGCGCCGGCGATCGCGTTGTTTCCCGTCGGCTATCGCAATCGCTACGGCTTTCCAAAACCGCTCATCGTACAGCGCTACCGCGACCGCCATATCCGCCTGTTTGATACCGCCAGCCATGGCGCTATCACAGTCCGCCTGGGCGGGCCGCTGGGGTTAAAGCAGATCCATACCTATCGCCAGCAGGCCGCGCGTTATTGGCACGATCAGCCCATGGAGACAGCGCCCTGAGTCGCCCGCAACGCTTCCGGCGGATCGGCGACTCTGCTACAGTAACGGCTTGTTTGGTAAGGTATTGTGGTAACGGAATAATCGAGGAAAGCTATTCGTGTTTGAGATCGTAAAATCTGGCGGTTGGTTGATGGTTCCCATCATTCTGTGCTCCATCGTGGCGTTTGCCATTATCGGCGAGCGGCTGTGGTCACTGCAACGCAAGCGCATCATCCCCAGGCACCTGGTGGCCCAGATCTGGCACATGCAGTCCAAGGGACAACTGAGTGCGGAGCAACTGAGTTCGGTGCGCAACAGCTCGCCCCTGGGGCGGGTGCTGGCCGCGGGCCTGAGCAACGTCAACAATAGCCGCGAGGTGATGAAGGAAAGTATCGAGGAGACCGGGCGGCATGTGGTGCATGAGCTGGAACGCTACATGAACAGTCTCGGCACCATTGCCGCCATTACCCCGCTGCTGGGTTTGCTGGGCACGGTCATCGGCATGATCAAGGTGTTCAGCGTGATCACCGCGCAGGGCGTGGGCAATCCGGCCGTGCTGGCCGGCGGCATCTCCGAGGCGTTGATCACCACGGCGGCCGGACTGTCGGTCGCTATTCCCAGTTTGATGGCGCACCGTTATTTCCGTGGCCTGATTGACAGCCTGGTGGTGTTCATGGAACAGGAGGCCATCAAAATGGTGGAGGTCATTCATGGTGAGCGTCAGTCCGACGCGGCATTAGCAACCGCTGCCGCCAAATAATGCCGCTGCATCGATACCCGCCGCGAATCCCGTCAGTCACCCGGATAACGAGTACTAGTCTGTGAATATTTCACCCTCCCGGAAAGAAAACCTCGACGTCAACATTACGCCGCTGATTGACGTGGTGTTTTTGCTGCTGATCTTTTTTATGGTGTCGACCACCTTTGAGCGTGAGTCGGAAATCGAGATCATGCTGCCCGAAGCCACCGCCGATGCCAAGGCGGCGGATGAGTTTTCCCTGCAGGTGACCGTGGATGCCGAAGGCATCTTTTATGTCAACGGCCAGCGTGTGATCAACACCCAGCTGGAAACCCTGATGAAGGCCATGAAGGAAGTGGCGGGCGACCGGGAAAACCCACCGATCATCTTGAGCGCCGATGCCAAGACACCGCACCAGTCGGTCATCACGGTCATGGACGCGGCGCGGCAACTGGGATTCATTCACCTGAATTTCGCCACGGTTCAGTCGAACAACCAGCAGTGATTAGGCCCCTTTTTACCGTGCACGGCTGGCCGGCATCATTGCTAACGCCTGTGTCGCCAACGCACACCCCACGAGACTCCCGCCATGCTGCCTAGTCAGGTCTACAAACGCCTGCTCGGTTATGCGTGGCGCTATTCGAGCGTTTTCATGCTGGCGATTTTCGGCATGGCCGTGGTCGCGGCCACCGAGGCAGGTTTCGCCTGGATCATGAAACCCATGCTCGATGGCACCTTCATTGATAAAGACCCGAACATTATTCGCTGGTTGCCGATGGGCCTGTTGACCATTTTTGTGGTGCGGGGCATCGGCGGTTTTATCTCCACCTACGGCATGGAACATGTGGGACGCAATATTATCCGCGATATGCGCCAGCAGATGTTTTCGAGCCTGATGCGTTTGCCCACCAGCTTTTATGATCAATCATCCTCCGGCCAGCTGACCTCAAAACTCATTTACGATGTGGAGCGTGTGGCGCAGGCGGCCACCAAGGCCGTTACCATCGTGGTGCGCGATACCTTTACCATCCTCGGTCTGCTGGGGCTGATGTTCTACACCAGCTGGAAGCTGGCCATCGTGTTCCTGGTGCTGGGGCCGGTGATTACCGTGCTGGTGGTTTCCGTCAGTAAACGTTTCCGTCGTATCAGTCAGCGTATCCAGACATCCATGGGTAATGTGACCGAGCTTTCCCAGCAGGTTACCGAAGGCCATCGGGTGGTGAAAATATTTGGTGGCGAGAACGGCGAAGATCAGCAGTTTTCCAGAGCCAACGAATACAACCGCCGGCAAAACATGAAGCTGGCCGCGACGCGGGCCATCAGCGTGCCGACATCCCAGTTTCTCGGTGCCTGCGGTCTGGCGGTGATTCTGTATGTGGCCACCTCCGAGGAGATGCTCAAGGCGCTGACGGTCGGCACCTTCATGTCGTTTGTAGCTGCCAGCATGTTGTTGCTGGCGCCGATGAAGCGCCTGACCATGGTGCAGGCAACGGTGCAGCAGGGCATCGCCGCGGCCCAGAGCGTGTTTTTGTTGCTGGACGAAGAGTCGGAGAAAGACACCGGTCAACGGCTTATCGACAGGACACGCGGCAGGATCGAATTCCGCAGGGTGTCCTTTGCCTATGCGACGAGCAAAAAGCCGGTGCTGAAAGACATCAGTTTTACGGCCGAGGCGGGGCAGACGGTGGCCATCGTGGGTCGGTCGGGCAGCGGCAAATCCACCCTGGTCAGTCTGCTGCCGCGGTTTTATGATGCCACGGAAGGGGAGATCCTGCTGGATGATATCCCCCTGCCGGACATCAGGCTGCATAACCTGCGGGAACAGATCTCGCTGGTGAGTCAGGAGGTGATTTTATTTAATGACACCGTCGCCAATAATATTGCCTATGGCAGTCTGTCTGATTGCAGTGCAGAGAAAATCATTGCGGCAGCAACCGCGGCGCACGCCATCGAATTCATCGAGGCCTTGCCGAAAGGTTTTCAGACCGTGGTGGGTGACAAAGGCGTTTTATTGTCCGGTGGCCAGCGTCAGCGCATCGCCATTGCCCGCGCCCTGTTGAAGGACGCGCCGATCATCATTCTCGATGAGGCGACCTCGGCGCTGGATAATGAATCGGAACGCTATATTCAGGACGCCCTGTCGGTGTTGATGGAAAACCGCACCACGCTGGTGATCGCCCACCGTTTATCGACGGTGGAAAATGCCGACAAGATTCTGGTGTTGCGCGATGGCAGGATCGTCGAGTCCGGTCGCCATGCCGACTTGCTCGCCGCCGGAAAGGATTACGCCGCCCTGTATCAGATGCAGTTTGATGAGGAGTGAGAGCCGTTGCGTGCATTCTGGCAACGGATAGTGGCGACGGGTAACGGCGACGGATAATGGCGGCCTATAACGATGGGATTGTCGTGATGAAAAGGGCGTTTTGAAAAGCCTCGACTATTACTGGTACAACAAGAGCGGCATCACTTTATTGCTGTTGCCGCTTTCCTGGTTGTTCTGCGCGCTGGCGATACTGCGGCGATGGCTGTACCGCACCGGCCTGTTGAAGGTACATCAGCTGCCGGTGCCGGTGATCATCGTCGGCAATATCTCGGTCGGTGGTACCGGGAAGACGCCACTGGTGACCTGGCTGGTTGAATGGCTGCGTAAACAGGGCTATACACCGGGCATTGTGAGCCGGGGTTACGGCGGGGCGGCCACGCATTGGCCGCAGCAGGTGCGTGCTGATAGTGATCCGCGCATGGTGGGGGATGAGGCGGTGCTGCTCTCCCGCCGCACGGCCTGTCCCATGGCGGTCGGTCCTGATCGGGTTGCGGCCGCGAATGCACTGTTGACGTATACGCAATGCGATGTGATTGTGGCCGACGATGGCCTGCAACATTATGCCCTGGGGCGTGATATCGAGATTGCCGTCGTGGATGGGGTACGGCGTTTTGGTAATCAGCATTGTCTGCCGGCGGGTCCGCTGCGCGAGCCATTGTGGCGGATGAAGAGCGTTGACCTGGTGGTGACAAACGGGGTGGCCGGCGCCCGCGAGTATCGCATGGAGCTGACCCCCGGGCGGTTGCAAAACATGCGGACGCCGACACGCAACATGTCATTGGATTATCTGCAAGGCAAGACCGTGCATGCCGTCGCCGGCATCGGTCACCCTGAACGGTTTTTTCGTCAACTGGAATCCCATGGGCTGACGGTCATCCCGCATCCGTTTCCGGACCATCACCCCTTTGGCGCGCCGGACATTGCCTTTGCCGATGAGTTGCCGGTGCTGATGACCGAGAAGGATGCCGTGAAGTGTCAGGCCTTTGCCACCGAGCGCCACTGGAGCGTGCCGGTGGATGCCAAACTAGACGAACGCATGTTGCCATTATTGATGCGTTTGCTTAACAACCGAAACACAGACCTGCAAAGGTCGTCAACCGAGTCAGGACAGGATCATGGATAAAAAATTACTCGACATACTCGTCTGCCCGCTGTGCAAGGGGCCGCTGGTTTATAAGAAAGAGGCCGGGGAATTGATCTGCAAGCCGGATCGCCTGGCCTATCCGATACGGGACGATATTCCGGTGATGCTGGAAGATGAGGCGCGGGTACTGGCGCCGGACGAGGAAGTTGCATGACCTTTCGCGTCATCATTCCCGCCCGCTATGCCGCCACCCGTCTGCCCGGCAAGCCGCTGGTGGATATCTGCGGCAAACCGATGATTCAACATGTCTACGAGCGGGCGCTGGAAAGTGGCGCCGATCAGGTGGTGATCGCCACCGACAGTGCACAGATTGAAGCGGCGGTGAAGGAGTTTGGTGGCGATGTTTGCCTCACCGCGGCTACGCATCAGTCGGGGACGGATCGTATCGCGGAAGTGGCGGACAAACTGGGTTTCGCAGAAGAGGATATCATCGTCAACCTGCAGGGTGACGAACCCCTGATGCCGCCCGCAGTGATTCGCCAGGTGGCGGACAATCTGGCGCAGACCAGTCTGGCCAGCATGTCGACCGTGTGCGCCAGAATTAATACCGCCGCCGAATTGTTTGATCCACACCTGGTGAAAGTGGTGAAAGACAAAAACGATTTCGCCCTCTATTTCAGCCGCGCCAGCATCCCCTGGGATCGCGATGCCTTTGCCAGTACCACCGAAGTCCTGCCCGAAGACTCGGAACACTTCCGCCACATCGGCATCTATGCCTACCGCAGCGGATTTCTGCAGCAATACACCCGCTGGCCGGCCTGCGCCCTGGAAAAGATGGAGTCGCTCGAACAGTTGCGCGCCTTATGGAACGGACATCGCATCCATGTGGCCGAGGCCGTGGAGGTGCCGCTGGCGGGCGTCGATACCGATAAGGACCTGGCGATGGTGCGCGCCCATCTGTCGGCCTGATGCCCGGTCATAAATTCCCGGACCGCGTCACTTTTATCCACTTCCCCCGGCTTTTCACCGCTAGACTCGATACATGACCGCACCATCCACCAAGCCACCCTCCAAGCCATCCGCCCAGCCACCCTCCCAGCCACTCAAGGTTGGTCTTGCCCTGGGCAGTGGCTCGGCGCGTGGACTGGCGCACATCGGCGTCATCCGGGCGATCCGGGATGCGGGTATTCAGGTGGATTATGTCGTCGGCACCAGCATCGGTGCACTGGTCGGTGCCGTGTACGCGGCCGGCAAGATCGACAGCCTGCACAGCGCCTACCTCGCCATGGACTGGAAAAAAATTGCCTACTTCTTTGATGTCGTTTTTCCAAAGTCCGGCATTATCGATGGCAAAAAAGTCGCCGACTTTATGCGCGAGTATGTGCACGCCAGCCGGATTGAGGATTTGCCGATGCCGTTCAAGGCGGTGGCGACCGATTTCGGCAGTGGCGAGGAGGTCATCTTCGACACCGGCGACCTCATCGAGGCCGTGCGCGCGAGTATCTCCGTCCCCGGCATCTTCACCCCGGTGCGCATGCACGGCCGGGTACTGATCGACGGCGGCCTGGTGAATCCCGTGCCGGTAAACGTGGCACGCAACATGGGGGCGGACATCGTTATCGCCGTAGACCTCAATCATGAAAAACTTTCGGGCAGGCATGCGGTGGCCACCAAGGCCGCTGCCGAAAAGGACTCAGACGAGTCTGGAATTATGCAGACCCTGTCCGAGCTCGGCGGTGGGCGCTATCGCGAGGCGCTCGAACGGATTGAGAAGAAGCTGCACGCGTTTGATGACAACCCCACCCTGATGCAGGCCCGGCAGTGGCTGGCCGAGGAATCACTGCCGAATATTTTCGAGGTGCTGCTGACCTCCATCAATATCATGGAAAGCCAGATTACCCGCAACCGCCTGCAGATGGATCATCCCGATGTGTTGATCCAGCCGCGACTGGGTAGCGTACGTTTTCTGGAATTCAATCGCGCCGCGGAGATCATCGCCATTGGCTATGACGCCATGCGTCAACAGCTTGATGCACTGCCCGCCGACTATTTCACCCGCCCCGGCGCGCAGGCGGATGACAGTCGGCGTTAGACCGGTGACTGCGTAAGCCTCTTACGGGTCTTACGTCGCCCATTACGCCGCCTCGACCTCGACCTTCTTGGCCTCCTTGGAAGCGATCTTTGCCTGACGTTTGATGTCAATGGTCAACACGCCATCCTTGAAACGGGCCGAGATATTCTCCGCGTTGGCATCCTCCGGCAGCGCAAGCCTGCGCTCAAAGCTGCCATAGTGGCGCTCTACGCAATGATAGTTGGCCTTGTCCTCCTTATTCTCCTGTTTCTTCTCGCCATGAATCGTCAGCATATTGCCCGACACCCGGATGTCCACATCCTCCTTGGCGACGCCCGGGACTTCCAGACTGACGATATAGTCCTGATCCGTTTCCTTGATATCGAGATTCGGCGACAGCATGACAGGGGTGATCTCCGGCCATTCCATGCCACCGCGAAACACACTGGGGAAACCGCGTAGCGCGTCATTGAAGAGCCGGTCTATTTCCTGGTGCAGCTGGAAAACCGGATAGGTCGCCAGCGGCCGGGCCATTTCAGAGCGTACCGGCAGGCCCTGTGCTTCCGTCTTTTCATGCTGAAACCAGCTCCAGGGTGAATATTTCTTGATGTCCATGGGTTATCTCCTGAGTTGTTTTGTCACACTAAAATCACGTTGTTCGAACGTTGTTCTAAGGTTATAGCGCACGAATCGGCCAATTCAACCAACAAAAAAACTCAATTATGGACAGCCTGGCGTCCCCCCTGATCGTGCATCGATCAGGCCTTTTCTGCCGTGCCTGTGCCGGCGGCGCCGTCGTCGGCGGGGCGTTTTGCAGTGTCTTTTGCGGAGTCTTTTTTGGAGTCTGCCCCGGCCACGGTATCGGGAATGACAATGTGTAAAATATTATTTTTGCCGGATTTTTTTACCCGGTACATCAGCTCGTCGGCCTTGTACATCATCTCGCGGATATTCTTCATCGGCTGTCGGTAGGTGACCATGCCGATACTAAAGGTCACCGGCCAGGCATGCCGCTGCATGGCCTGCAACAACTGCTGCTGCAATTCCTGCATGACGTGTAAGGCCGGCTTTTCCGCGAGGGCGGGGAAAAATACCACGAACTCATCGCCGCCCAGGCGTGCACAGATGTCGGTCTCGCGCAGATTATGCTGTATGGTTTTGCCGGCAGCCTGTAACAGGTCGTCACCGATCACGTGTCCCAGCGAGTCGTTCACATATTTGAAATTATCGATATCGATATACGCGACCGTGAAGACCTCCGGGTAACGCTGGATACGGGTGCGCTCGCGCTCCATCTGTTCCAGAAAATAACGTCGGTTGAACAGGCCGGTCAGGGAGTCGATCGTCGCGAGGTTCGCCAGGGTGCTCACCTTGTCCTTCATGGAGGACAGTAGTCTGACAATGATCAGAAAAAACACCAGCCGGATGGCGGTATTCCAGACCAGCACCAGCGGGTGTGAATAGTCTCTGCCAGCGGTCAGCTCGATCGACAGCCAGACCGCGATGGAAACAAGAGTGACGATTACGCCAGGGGCATAGCCGCCATACCAGACGGCCAGCATGATCGGCAGGGTGTAAATAAACGAAAACGATAATTCCTGCCCGCTGAAATAGTCCACGATACCCAGCAGGAGGGTAAGAAGAATCAGCAGCAGTAACAGGCCGCGCGTGTCCTTGCGTACCAGATACTGATCAACACTTTTCAGCATGGCATCGCTTTGGTTTCATATCAGATTCATATCGTTCTCACCCGCCTCAAAGCCTTTGATTCGATCACGGCATACAGGTTCACCTCCGCCGAGACTTAGCGCCAGCGCAACACGACGAAACGCGACATGCCGCGGTCACTGACCAGCAACAGTACACGCTTATCCCCCCGGCTCTTGTCGACCGCTTGCCGGAATTCGGCTGCGGAATTCACCGTCTTACGATTCACCTCAAGGATCACCATGCCCGGGCGGATGCCGGCCAGGGAGGCCATCGAAGCGGGCTGCACCTCGGTGACCACCACGCCCTGGCCGGGTTTGACATCAAACTGTTGCGCCAGCTCGGGCGACAGGGTCTGCACGGTCAGGCCAAGGTCGGGCGCCTGCGCCGATGCAGGGGCCTGGGCGACGATTTCCGCATCGCTCAGCTTGCCGATCTTCACCGCGATATCCTTGCCCTGACCGTTTCTGATAATACTCACTGTCGCCTTGCTGCCCGGTGGGGTCAGCGCCACGCGATTGCGAAAATCACCGACGGTCTCTACCGCCTGGTCCTGATAACGGACAATCAGATCCCCGGTTTTTATCCCGGCCTTTTCGGCCGGTGAGCCTTCCGATACCTGCGCCACCAAAATACCCTTGCCCTGTTTGATCGAAAAGGACTCGGCCAGTTCCGGTGTCAATTGCTGAATGACGATGCCCAGATAGCCTCGGGTCACTTCGCCATTGGCGATCAGCTGTTCGGCAACGCCGCGGGCCAGGTTCGCGGGGATGGCAAAGCCCACGCCCATGTAGCCGCCGCTGCGGGAAAAGATCGCCGTATTGACCCCGATCACCTCGCCATTGAGATTGACCAGCGGGCCGCCGGAATTGCCCGGATTGATCGCCGCATCGGTCTGGATGAAATCCTCATAATCATTAATCCCAAGTCCGGTGCGGCCCTTGGCGCTCACCACGCCCACCGTCAGGGTATGGCTCAGGCCAAAGGGATTACCGATCGCCAGCACCCATTCACCCACCTCCAGGGCGGATGAGTCACCCATTTCCAGTTTGGGCAGGGCGGCCTTGATCTCCAGTACCGCCAGATCGGATTTGGGATCGGCGCCGGTGAGCGTTGCCTCAAACTCCCGCCCATCCTGAGCGGTGATGTGGATCTTGTCGGCACCCTCGACCACATGGTTATTGGTGAGGATATAGGTGGTTTCCGACAGCAGGCCTTTAGTATGGGAGAACACAAAGCCGGAACCCTGGCCCATAATTTTGCGTTCCTGCGGCGGCGCCTGTCGTGGCGCCTCTCGTGGCGTGAGTCCCGGAAACGATTCGCCAAAAAAGCGTTTAAAAAAATCATCATTGAAGGGCGAGGAGAAGGGCGAGACGAAGGGCGCGGCTGCGGCACTTTTCTGGACGCTCTCAACATTCACAAACACCACTGAGGGCGATACCTTTTTCGCCACCGATGCAAAGGCCTTGCTGGTCTGGCGCAGACTGGAGATACCACTGTCCTCGGCGGACAGTGCCGGCGGCCCAAGGGTCAGCGATAGCAGGATGAACAGGAGAATGATGCAGGACTTGTTAGGTGACATTTTCTGGCTCCATTTTGTCTTCTTGTGCAGCGGTTTTGTCAGCAACATGTTCAGGTGATTGTGGCGTGGTCCATCGCCCCCACTATCACTGATGCATTATTTCGGAATCACCACCCGGTTGATGACAATGGGACATCCATTTCGCAGATAGGGATGGCGGATGAAATTTCAACACCCCGGCACACTCACTCCATCTCGGGGTCGTATTCGCCGCGTCGGGCCAGGCTATTGAGGCGTGCGCGTTTCATCAGCGCCTGTTGCGCGCGGTCGATATTATCTGCGTTGCCCGCCCAGGCCTGGAGGACCGGCTGTTGCAGGGCGCGTCCATAGGACAGACTCAGCTGCCAGGGGGCGCTGCCGCGCTGATAGTTGATCGCATTGAGATTCTCGGTGGCCTCTTCGGGGCCCTGGCCACCGGACAGAAAATTGATGCTGGGCACGGCGGCCGGTACGGTTCGGCTCAACACCTTCAGGGTTGTGTCCGCGACCTCATCGGGATCGGCGCGACGGCAGTCTTTGCCCGGCAACACCATATTGGGTTTGAGCAGCATCAGTTCCAGCCGCACATGATGCCGGTGCAGGGCGTGAAACACGGCATGTTGCACGGCCTCGGTAACCGCCGCATGGCGTTCGATGTCGTGGCTGCCATCCATCAGCACCTCGGGCTCGACGATGGGCACAATGCCCTCGGCCTGACAGATCGCCGCATAGCGGGCCAGCATCTCGGCGTTGGCCTCGATGCCGTGCGGGGTGGGGGCGGGCCCATCGATGGCATACACCTCGCGCCATTTGGCGAAACGCGCCCCCTGCTGTTTGTAGTGTCGGAGCCGTTCGCCAAGACCGTCCAGCCCCTGGGTGATGAGGTCGCCCGGTGATAGCGCCAGCGGCAGCTTGCCCTTGTCCACCTTGATGCCGGGCACGATCCGCTGTAACCACGCCACCTCCGGCAGTGGTTGGCCGAGAGGATTCTTCTGGCCCAGAGTCTCTTCAAACAGGATGACGCCGCTGATGTAGTCACCCAGGCCGGGCGTGGTGAGTAGCAGGGAACGATAGGCCTCGCGAGTGTCGGCGGTGGACTCCACCCCGATGGGAGCAAAACGCTTGGCCATGGTGGGCAGACTCTCATCCATCGCAAGAATGCCGCGTTTTTCGTCGATCATATCGATAATGGTTCGTTCGAGTTCCAGTTCGATTTCCGTGTCCAGCTCCATAGTCATAAAGATCTCCTTGGTCGGGTGCGCACCCTTGAATTATAGGAGCAAATTCTGCGACCGAAACGGCGCAGCTAGCGTTTCGCCGGGTTCACGCATAGACACATAGTTATCGTTATGTATCAGTATATTTTGTGTTGTCTCATCCCTTGATGCAGATCAGCGGCCGCAGTCGCGCCACCTTGCGCGCCAGTCCGGCCCGATCGGCGGCATCGACCACCGCAGAGACATCCTTGTAGGCGCCGGGTGCCTCTTCGGCGACGCCGCGCAGACTGGGACTGCGGATCAGGATCCCCTCGCTGGCCAGCTCATCGATCAGCTGCCGCCCCTGCCACTGGCGCTTGGCCTGGTGCCGGCTCATGGCGCGACCGGCGCCGTGGCAGGCGGAGCTGAAGGCGAGCTGCTCGCTGTGCGCCGTGCCGGCCAGGATGTAGGAGGCGGTGCCCATGGAACCGCCGATAAGCACCGGTTGGCCGATGTGGCGCAGTGCCTCGGGGATGTCCGGATGGCCCGGCCCAAAGGCCCGCGTTGCACCCTTGCGATGCACGAACAGCCGGCGCGGCTGACCATCGACGCTGTGCGTCTCCTCCTTGCAGGTGTTGTGCGAGACGTCATACAGCAGCCGCAGCCGCGCCTCTGGCAGTACGCGGGCAAAGGCCTGTCGGGTCAGGTGGGTAAGGATCTGGCGGTTGGCCAGCGCGCAATTGATGCCGGCCCGCATCGCGCCCAGGTATTGCTGGCCGATCTCGGAGTGGATGCGGGCACAGGCCAGCTCACGGTCGGGCAGGTGCAGTTCCTGTTGTGAGGTGTAGGCCAGCATGGACTTCAGGTATTCGGTGCCGATCTGATGCCCGAGACCTCGCGACCCGCAGTGGATGCTGACCACCACATCATCCTCGCGCAGCCCGAAGGCCGTCGCGGCCGCCGGGTCATAGAGAGCGGCCACCTGTTGCACCTCCAGGTAGTGATTGCCCGAGCCGAGGGTGCCCATCTCATTGCGTTGCCGGCGTTTGGCCTGCTCCGAAACACAGGCCGGATCACTGCCCGCCATGCAGCCCTTTTCCTCGATGCGTTGCAGGTCCGCCGCCTCACCGAAGCCCTGTTCCACGGCCCAGCGCGCGCCGCCCGTGAGCATGGCCTGCATCTGTTGTGCATTGAGGTGCACGCCGCCGGTGCTTCCCAGACCGGCCGGGATATCCCGGCACAACTGATCGGCGAGTTGTTTCTTGACCGCCTCAATATCGCCACGGGTCAGTCCCGTGGTCAGGGTGCGTACGCCGCAGGAGATGTCAAAACCCACGCCACCGGCGGAGACCACGCCGCCCTGATCCGCATCAAAGGCGGCTACGCCACCGATAGGAAAGCCATAGCCCCAGTGGGCATCGGGCATGGCGTAGGCGGCGTTGACGATGCCGGGCAGGGTGGCGACATTGGTGATCTGTTCATAGACCTTGTGGTCCATGTCGCGCATCAGGGCCTCGTCGGCATAGATGATAGCGGGCACCCGCATCTTGCCCGTCGGCGCGATACGCCAGGTCAATTCGTTGTCGCGCTCAAACAGCTGCAAGTCCATGATGGCATCGTTCCCTGTGCCGGTATCCGGGTGAATGCCCGGATCGCAGTGTGCGTTTATACATCCACCACCGTGCGCGCATGCCAGGTTCCCTGCTGGTCCTGAAAGACCATCAGTGCGGTATAGGTCGCGCCCTTGACCTCCACCGTCGGCTGGTGCCGAGCCGGGTCGAGCGGCTCGCCCCACACCTGGGCATGTAGCCGGTGTCCCCGCAGTTTCACCGCGTAGCGGCCGAACAGCATCCGTCGGTTGGCCATTTCATAGATCAGGGCATTCAGCCAGTCGACCAGCAGCAGCTCGTCATCCGGCGCCTCGCAGTCAATCTCGATCATGGTCTGCGCGGCCACCGTAGCGGGGTCGACGATGACGGCGGTCAGCGCCAGCGCCGCCTGTTCATAGGCCGCCGCCAGGGTGTCGCCCCGGCCCCAGATCCCGACATCGGCGCCATGCTCAAAGTGTTGCCAGTCGGCCTTCATAATCAATATTCCCTGCATCAGAGTCGCCAACAGACGGCGCAGTGAGGCGCACGGCGGCAAAATGAGATGCGTAGTGCGTTCGCTATACTGTAGTCAATGAATGGATAAATGACAGCGCGTGCGGGCAGACGCAGGTGAACTTTTTCGAGGCAGTTTTCGAGACAGTTATCGAGGTATTAAAGATGGATCGTGCCATTGAAGTCCCCCGACGGCTGGAGGCTGGGATTCGCGCACTCGCCGCGCAGACGCCCTGTACCAACTCGCCGCCCGCCGTCGAACCCCTGGTGTTGCGGAAACGGATCAAGCACCTGCTGGTCGAGCACAATGCCGTACTGGTGGCGCACTATTATGTGGATGAGGCGCTGCAAACCCTGGCCGACGAGACCGGTGGCCACGTCGCCGACTCGTTAGGCATGGCCTATTTTGGTCGTGACCATCCCGCCCACACCCTGGTGGTGATCGGGGTGCGTTTCATGGGCGAGACCGCCAAGATCCTCAACATGGAAAAGCGCGTCATCATGCCGGATCTGGAGGCGACCTGTTCCCTGGACCTGAGTTGCCCGGCGGAGGAGTTCACCGCCTACTGCGACCAACACCCCGATCGGACGGTGGTGGTGTATGCCAACACCAGCGCCGCGGTCAAGGCGCGCGCGGACTGGATGGTCACCTCCAGCAACGCCGTCGACATCATGCGCCAGCTCAAGGCCGAAGGCCGCAAGGTCATCTTCGCCTCCGACAAACATCTTGGCCACTACATCCAGCAGCAGACCGGCATCGACATGCTCTGCTGGCAGGGATTCTGCGTGGTCCACGATGAGTTCAAGACCACGGAATTGAAACGGCTGATGGAGCAGCATCCCGATGCCGAGGTGCTGGTGCACCCGGAATCACCGGCCGAGGTTATTGCCCTCGCCGACGTGGTCGGTTCGACCACCCGCCTGATTCGCGCCGCCGCGGAATCGAAAGCCTCGCAACTGATCGTGGCCACCGATCGTGGCATCTTTCATAAAATGCATGAGGCGGCGCCCGGCAAACAATTGATCATCGCGCCCACCGGGGGCGCGAGCGGCACCTGTGTCAGTTGCGCCCATTGTCCCTGGATGGCGATGAACAGTCTGGAAAACCTTTGCCATGTGCTCGAAACGGGAAGTAACCAGATCTATGTACCCGAGGATATCGCCGCCAGGGCCAGACTGCCCATCGAACGCATGCTCGAATTTTCCCGGCAACAACAGCCGGCGTGATAGCGGACGCGGCAGCCGCAGCGGTGTATACAGACATCATCTTTCAGTTACGCAAGAATGCAAAAACGCAAAAATGCAAAAATGCAAGGAGGCAAAGGCTATGAACATCGGTGAACTTTGTAATCGCGAAGTCATTATTGTCGAGCGACAGGAGTCGGTGCTTGAGGCGGCAAAATTGATGCGCAAATATCATGTGGGTGACGTGGTCGTCGTAGAACAGAGTGGCGCCGAAAGTGTGCCGGTGGGAATCCTTACGGATCGCGATATCGTGATCGAGCTGGTCGCCAAACAGGTCAACGCAGAAAAGGTCGCCGTCGGCGACGCGATGAGTGGCGAGCTACTGGTCGCAAAAGAGGATGGACAACTGCACGAACTCATCGAACAGATGCAGTTGAAAGCGGTCCGCCGCGCCCCCGTGGTGAATGCCAAAGGCAGCCTGATCGGTATTGTCACAATGGATGACATGATCGAAGTGCTCGCCGAACAGCTCGGCGCCCTGGCGAGCCTGGTGCACCGGGAACAGTATCAGGAACAGAGCAAGCGTGTTGTGTGAAACTGATTTCTGCACGAGGTTCGAAGGGTGGGCACGCTTTCTCTGCCCACGCGGCTGCCCATCGGTCTTAATGCAATGAATATTTTTAATCAATCTCTTATGACTAGGTGAAAGTAAAAGTACCTAGTTATTGTGTTCGGCCTGTGAACTCTGTCCCAGATTTGGCGGAGGGGTGATTTTGGAATTTTACCAAAAGTTATCGATGCCTGCCTAAACTACAAACCAACGGGCTTGACTGCTGTTTATCAATGACAAGCCTATCTTAACGAGAGGAGGCATGCTTTTGATCTGTGGCGACAGAAGCTGCCTTCAATGAAGTCCAATTCATAGACTCTCAGGGCTTAAACGCCGACGTTCAATATCAGCCTTCTGCCACTATTCCGCATTGTCGTTCATAGATATTAGAAGTGGGGAATTTAGATTTTAGGCTCTTCAGCAGAATCTGTGGGTAAGTTTTGGTTCTGGCAAAGCCCCCAACGTA